>JASBVU010000578.1 GCA_029960905.1 Thermoanaerobacterium sp. | reverse complement strand
GAAAGCATATATGGAGAAAAAATCTATATAAAAAATATTATTGAAGTGAGCGATTAATTGCGTTTTCGTAATATACTAGGCGAGCGAAGTGAAGAGAGGCTGAGAAAGCCATCACAGCGCATAGATGGCGACAGCCGAACGAACGAAGTGAGCCTAAAGTATATAGAAAACACAATTTGCGAACGGAAATAATATTTTTGAGAGAAAGATTAATAAAAGAGATTTTTTCAGAAGAATATGCATAACAAATGAACAAAAGATTTCCGGTGGCAATAGCGGAGGTTAAAAACCCGTTCCCATACCGAACACGGTCCCAAATCGGGGTCCCCCGAAAAGTCGCAAGACTTTTTGGGGTGATAGTGAAGCCCTCCAGCGCCGATGGTACTGATTACTCGGGAGAGTAGGTCGCTGCCGGTAAAAATTTATAAAAGAGGTAGTCTGTTTTAAATAGACTATCTCTTTTTTGTTTTTTATGGTATAATAAGCGTTAAAATTATAAGAAAGGGAGTGAAAGAATGCTAAAAAGTAAAAATGTTGAACTTGTACCGTTTGAGCCCAAATATATTAAGAAATTTGTAGAATTTCGTAATAGCGAAGACAGTAGAAATTTTTTGATGCCTGGTATACCATATCCTGTGACAGAAGGTTCAGTTTCAGAATGGCTTAGTAAAAGGGCAAATCCTAGTGAGTCAGGTGAATTTGCAATTATTTATAATGAAACTAAAGAGTATATAGGCAATATTTCATATGGCAATGTGGATTGGAAAAATAGGCATTGTGAAATTGCGATAATGATAGGTGAGGAGAAGTATAGAAATAGAGGACTTGGTTCAGAAGCAATAATGACTTTATTAGATTTTATATTTAATGAATTAAATTTGCATAGAGTTGAATTGAAAGTATATGATTTTAACGAAAGAGCAATAAGATGCTATGAAAAATGTGGCTTTAAAAAAGAAGGATTGCTGCGGGAAGTTGTATATAAACATAGTCGATATATAAACGAATGGGTAATGGGTATTATCAAAGAAGAATTCTTAAAACATAATTTCCAGGGAAATAATAGAAATAATACATAATGGAGGAAGTATGAGAGCGTTTTTAGCTATAAAATTAAGTGAAAATATTATAAATGATATTAAGAATTTGCAAGAGGAATTAAAGAAATATACAATAAAAGGAAGATGGACAAATAGAGATAATTTACATATAACTCTTAAATTTTTTGGCGAAATAAATGAAGAACAAGTTAGTAAAATCAGAGAGACAATAAATGATATTTCGTCGAATTTTAAGCCCTTTTACATTAGATTAAATAAAATTGGTTGTTTCGAAGGAAAAGATAATATAAGAGTACTATGGGTGGATGTTAAAAATGACAATAACCTTATATTATTGCATGATGTCATCGAAACAGAATTATCTAAGGCAGGATTTAAAAAAGATGATAGAAAATTTAAAACGCATATCACTGTTGCAAGAGATATTATTTTGAAAAAGAGTATAGAAGAAATAAACAATCTATATAAATTAGATTCTGATTACTTTGTAGTATCAAATATATATCTTATGGAAAGCAAGCTGGAGAATAATAGAAGAGTTTATAAATCTATTTTTGATGTTCCA
>JASBVU010000577.1 GCA_029960905.1 Thermoanaerobacterium sp. | reverse complement strand
GACAAAAGTATACAGCTCAAGAGTCATAGAAGGTGCCGCCGTTATAGCAATACTTCTAAGCTTTATTCAAAAAATAGGCGCACTTATACAGGTTATACCACAAGCTGTAATGGGTGGCGTCACCATAATCCTATTTGGAATGATTGCAGCCGCAGGTATCAGAACATTAGTAGAAAATAAGGTTGATTTTTCTGACAGTCGAAATTTGATAATAGCATCAGTAATTTTGACTCTCGGTGTTGGCGGCATTAAAATAGGATCAGGAAATTTCGTGTTTGAAGGCGTCGGTCCTGCAACATTGGCAGGCATAATCCTAAATTTGGTTCTTCCTAAAATCAAACTCTCAAAGTCAAAAGATGAAAAGCCCAAAGTAAAAAACGACAGCGTCATTACACAAGCATAAAAAAGAAGCTGTTGCAAAATTACATCAGAGCATTTGCAACAGCTTCTTTTTTTAAACTTTTTTGCTTGTGGTGCTAAGTCCTTTTAGATTTAATACATAGTTCATCTCAAATACAGCCGCCTCTATCAATTTGTCTATTTCCTCCTCTGTAAGCTTGTTTCCTACTATTTTTTTAATCAGATTTACTGCTTCTGCTTTTTTATCAGCGCCATTTCCTGCACCAAATTCCTGCTCTACTCCCCTTACAACCATCTTCGCTATCTCAAAATACCTTTTTGTCTTTTCAGTACCTATCTTTGAATACAAGAAATTTATGACATAGCCCAATGTCACAAGGATCACAAGCTGCAGCCCTGCAGTCAATAAAGTCATGATTAGATCTTTCATTCTTTTTTAACCCCCTATAATTTTTAATAATGCGCCTGCAATATCTTTCCACTTTACATAACTTTCAGGATCGTAGTAATCAGAGATTATACCCATCTGATGCAATTTTTCTATAGCACTAGAATCATTTACCTGCTTTAAACCTATAGTATTTAATATTCCATTTGAAATAGATGCAGCATACAGATTTTGTTTATTTAAAAGAAGTTCTAAATCAGCCTTGTTTGTTATAAATCCTAATTCAACTAATATTGACGGCATATTCGTATGGTGTAACACGTAGAAATTGGCTGTTTTTACACCTCTATCCGTTGTTTTTAAATTCGTCACAATAGCTTGCTGTACGCCTTTTGCTAATTTTGCTCCAGAAATACTTCCGGGATATGAATAAGTCTCAGTCCCTTTTGCAGAGGGATCTTTAAAACTGTTACAGTGGATTGAAACAAAATAATTCGCATTGTTTTTGTTGGCTATATCACACCTTTCACTAAGTCCCAATGTTACATCTTTATCTCTTGTCAAAATTACATCTACATTGTTTGCTTCTAAGACGTCCCTCAATTTAAGAGACACACTTAAGTTTATATCTTTTTCAAAATAACCATATCCTATAGCACCACTGTCAGAACCACCATGACCAGGATCTACAACTATCAACAATTAATCATCACCTCCTCTTGTATTTGCCTCTCCTTATAATATGTTTTTCCCTGAAAAAATTTATATAGAAACATAAAAAAATCGGATGTATATTTTGTGTATACACCCGATAATAACTATCTTTTAAGCCACGATTATGAGTTTTTGGTAGTTTTGAATTATATTATAGATCCTTTCTTCTTCTT
>JASBVU010000576.1 GCA_029960905.1 Thermoanaerobacterium sp. | reverse complement strand
ATCATCATTAAGCCATAGTCTTAAGCCGATTGTATGCGTAGGCGAATCATTATCTCAAAGAGAAGCAGGGGAAGCTTTTGATGTTGTAAGAGAGCAGACTAAAAAGGCATTAGATGGTGTCAAAAATGATGATGTTTTGAATGTTGTCATAGCGTACGAGCCTATTTGGGCAATTGGCACTGGTAAAACGGCCACATCAAAAGACGCAAATGACGTAATAAAGGTCATAAGAGAGACTATTGCAGACATGTACAGTATAGACATCGCTGATAAGGTAAGAATACAATATGGTGGCAGTGTTAAACCTGATAATGCTAAAGAGCTTATGTCAGAAAGCGATATTGATGGTGCATTAGTGGGCGGAGCTAGCCTTAAAGCGCAGGATTTCGCTAAAATTGTAAATTATTAAGGAGAGGATTGCATGCCCAAAAACTTTGTAATGCTTGTTGTCTTAGATGGATTTGGCATTTCAGATAGCAAAGAAGGAAATGCCATTTATTCAGCTAATACACCAAACTTAGATTATTACTTTAAAAATTATCCAAACACAAAGCTTATACCAAGTGGCTTAGCTGTAGGGCTGCCAGAAGGACAGATGGGAAATTCGGAAGTAGGACATCTTAATATAGGTGCTGGTAGAATAGTGTATCAGGAGCTTACTAGGATAAGCAAAGAGATTAAAGAAGGAGCTTTTTTCAAAAAACAGGAATTTCTTGACGCTATACAAAATGTAAAGAAGAATGGTTCAAAGCTTCATCTGTTTGGACTTTTGTCTGACGGTGGTGTTCACAGCCATATTACACATCTTTTTGCGCTGATGAAGCTTGCTAAAGATGAAGGATTAGACGAGGTATACGTCCATGCATTTTTAGATGGCAGAGATGTTCCACCTGCATGTGCCAAAGAATACATAAAGGCGTTTGAAGATGAATCAAATAGGCTTGGCATTGGTAAAATTGCTACAATATCCGGAAGATACTATGCAATGGACCGCGATAAAAGATGGGAAAGGACTAAAAAAGCTTACGATGCTATAGCGTTAGGCAAAGGCGTTTTTGCTAATTCACCTGAAGAAGCGATAGATATAGCATACAGCAAAGACCAGACAGACGAATTTGTAGAACCAACGGTTATTTTAGATGGCGGTAAGCCGACTGCGACTGTGGATGCTAATGATTCGATAATCTTCTTCAATTTCAGACCTGATAGAGCAAGGCAAATTACAAGAGCTTTTATTGATGAAGTGTTTAACTTTTTTGAGAGAGAAAAAGGATATATTCCTGTTTACTTTGTTTCCATGACACAGTATGACGTAACATTTGAGAATATATACGTGGCATATAAGCCGGAAAACTTGAAAAACACTCTTGGCGAATATCTAAGCGACAAAGGTGTAAAACAGCTTAGAATAGCGGAGACAGAGAAATACGCACATGTTACATTTTTCTTCAATGGCGGTGTAGAAGAGCCAAATAAAGGAGAGGACAGGATACTGATACCATCTCCTAAAGTAGCAACGTACGATTTGAAGCCTGAAATGAGTGCGTATGAAGTTACAGATACAGTAGTTGAAAAAATAAAGTCCAAACAGTATGGCTTTATACTGCTTAACTTTGCAAATCCTGACATGGTAGG
>JASBVU010000025.1 GCA_029960905.1 Thermoanaerobacterium sp. | reverse complement strand
GCCGCTTATCATTGTGGCTAATCATTCAAGTATGTTGGATGGACTTGTTGCAGTTGCAGCTTTTAATTACAGACTTACATTTTTTTCAGCAGCATATTTATTTGACATTCCAGTTGTAGGATTTGTATTAAAAAAAATAAGAGCTATTCCTGTAAGTACATCTAGAAAGACAGTTAGCTCAAGAAGAACCGTAAAAGACGCATTGGATGTATTAAAAAATAATGGCATTCTAATGATTTTTCCTGAAGGTGGCCTGTCCAAGACAGATGAAATTGCAACTATAAAGTCTGGAGCATCATTCTTATCTGTAAAAGCAAAAGTACCTGTATTACCTATTAATATAAATGGAACTAAAAATATTTTACCTAAAGGAAGCATTATTCCACGTACAGGGGGAATTATAATAAATGTTGGTCACATTATATATCCCGTGGATGATATTGAAAGCATGACATTTTCAATTGTAGATAGTTTAAATAAATTGATGATTGGTGATGTGAAATGAGACCAAAAGTCGGCTTAATATTAGGTGGAGGGGCTGCAAGAGGATATGCACATATTGGCGTGTTGAAAAAACTTGAAGAAGAAAATATTCCAATTGATTTTATTATAGGCACAAGTATAGGCGCTTTGATTGGCGCAATATATGCTTCAGGGAATGATTTGGAAAAGATAATTAAAGATGTGAGAGATATTAATTTTTTAAAGCTTATTAAAATGTTAGATTTAAATATTCCACAAAAAGGATTTATAAAAGGTGATAAAATAGAAAAATTTTTATCTAGTTATATGAAAAATGATTTTAATGAACTTAAAATACCTCTTTATGTGATAGCAACAGACATTAAACGCGGCAGAGAAATAATATTTTCTAATGGGCCGGTTACAAAGGCAGTAAGAGCAAGCATATCTATACCTGTTGTATTTGAACCAGTAGAATTTCAAAATACCAAATTAGTTGATGGTTCAATTATTGATTTTGATGCAGTAGATTTGGCTATTAAATTAGGGGCAGATATAGTTATAATTTCAGATGTTAGCTCAAATATTGATATCAGAATATTTAATAGGTCATTTTATAATTTTGTTAATAAAATCAATAGAATTTTACAAAACAATAGTAGAACGATATATTTTGAAAGATACTTTAATTCAAAAAAGATACTACCAGAAATTATAACTATTACAGCAACAACTATGAAATTATTAAACAACGATTTATATGAAAATAACGAAGGGGAAAAATTCAATAAGAAAGTTTATGTAATAAAACCGAAAGTAAATGGTATCCGATGGTATAGATTTGATCATGCGGAAAAATGCATAAATTTGGGCTTAAAAGCTGCCGAGCCTGTTATTCAGGAAGTATACAAAGATTTTTGCAAACCGGAGATATTTTATAGAGAGAAGCAATAAAGAAAAAAGCAGATAATAAGACATATACATTTGTGATGATTAATCAGTATAAGAACTTTATATTTATCTTATTTAAGACGAACGTCCGATTTAAATTTAAACCTACGCTATCTTTTATATCTCAGATGCTGAATAGAGATATTATTATTTAACTGCTTAAATTTGATTTTCATAAGGATGCCTTTACTTATTTTTCTATGATATATAATTTTGAAAAGGTAAAGGAAATCCTTTGAAAATATATATGAAGCCTCAATATTTTAAAGCTTTTTGGGGTTTCGCAATAATAATAAAAATATGGAGGGATGAATCATAATGAACATTGTTGATCCAATTGTAAGTACCATCATTGATTATGTTGAGAAAGACCCGGAAAAAAATTTAGACAAAATAGCTAACCTTATGAAAAAAGTCGCAATAATGCCCAATCATAAACAGCAAATAGAAAATGTAAAGAGATTTTTAGATGACAAAGACAACAACTGGTATAAATTTACTTTAAAGGGATTGAAAAATATTGACAAAAATATTTTAAAGACATTTATAATCGACTTTTTCGTCAATGCTAATTTAAAAGGCATTCCAAAGCAAAAAGAATTTGAAGAAAAATACGATATAAACATACCTTGGGCAATTTTAATGGATCCGACTGAAGCTTGTAATCTGAGGTGCGTTGGATGCTGGGCTGGTCAGTACAAACCACATAATCTTTCTTTTGAAGTGATGGACAGAGTATGCAGAGAAGCTGAAGAGTTAGGTATATATTTTATAGTTTTATCTGGCGGAGAGCCTACTGTTAGAATGAAAGATATTGTAAAACTTTCTGAAAGACATAAAAACCAAGTATTCCTTTTATTTACGAATGGTACACTTATTGATGAAGAGATGGTAAAAGAAGTTAAAAGAGTTGGTAATATTACTTTTGCAATAAGTATAAATGGATTTAAAGATAATAATGATGCTATTCGTGGAGAAGGAACTTTTGACAAAATAATGAAAGCTATGGATCTAATGAGAGAAAACGGAGTTTTATTTGGTTATTCAGCTACATATACCAGGACAAATGTAGAAGAAATATCTAGTGATGAATTTATAGATATGATGATAGATAAGGGTGCATATTTTGCCTGGTATTTTACGTATATCCCTATTGGTAGAGATCCCGACGTAAAATTTATGGTTACACCAGAGCAAAGAAAGTACATGTATGAAAGGATAAATTATATAAGAGCTACAAAAGAGCTTTTTGCCATAGATTTCTGGAACGATGGCGAATTCAGCGGTGGATGCATTGCAGGAGGCAGAAAATATTTGCACATAAATGCAGCGGGAGAAGTAGAGCCTTGCGCATTTATCCATTATTCTAATGTAAATATAAATGAAGTAAGCTTAAAAGAAGCATTGCAGTCTCCTATTATGAAGGCATATAGAAAGAGACAACCTTTTAATCAAACCATGTTAAGGCCTTGCCCTCTAATTGACAATCCAGAAAAGCTTTTGGAGATCGTTGAGGAGTCAGGTGCTAAACATACAGAAGATAGTGAGGCCTCCCACATTAAGAATCTTTATAATGAATTAAGAGTAGTAGCAGATAATTGGGGTAAAGTAGCTGATGAAATTTGGGAGAAAAAGAGGAAAGCTGAAAAATAGACTTGATTAAATATTTGTAATGTAATATGAATTTAAGTTTAATAATTAATTAGGTATTGAAATATTGACAAGTAGAAGGATGTAGTTTTTGAAAATATTAGTAAATATATATAAATAAAAAAGGTGAATCTGTTAATTATTTTGATGTAGTACAGAAAATGAAAATAAGCAATAGGTTTAAAATTTCTAGTTGAGGTTTATAACCTTAACTAGAAATTTTGTTACAATTATGTTATAAGGAGGAAAATTAATGAGATTTATTATAAATCGAAGAAAAAATACTGCTCACGAGATGGGAAAAGAAATTAGATATGAATAATATTCCAAAGCATGTGGCAATAATAATGGATGGCAATGGCAGATGGGCGAAAAGAAGAGGGTTTGTAAGGACACTTGGCCATAGAGCTGGAATGAAAACTGTAAATAGAATCGTTAAAACATCATCTGAAATTGGCATTAAATATTTGACCTTATACGCTTTTTCAACAGAGATTTGGAAGAGACCTGCAGAAGAGGTAAATGGATTAATGGACCTGTTGATAGAATATTTAGGACGCGAAATAAATGCGTTGAATGAAAATGATGTAAAATTAAATTTTATTGGTGACCTGTCAAAAATACCTGAGAAATGTAAAATCAAGATTAAAGAATCAGAAGAAATAACGAAAAATAATACAGGACTTATTTTAAACATAGCTTTAAACTATGGTGGAAGAAATGAAATAGTAAATGCTGTTAAAAAGATAGGTAAATCATTGTTAAATGGCAAAATAAAATTAAATGACATAGATGAACAAATTATTGCTGATAACCTGTATACAGCAGGACAGCCTGATCCAGATTTAATCATAAGGCCTAGCGGTGAACTGAGAATCAGCAATTCTATGTTATGGCAATCTGCATATTCAGAATTGTGGTTTTCTGATATTTTATGGCCTGATTTTGATAAAAATCACCTCATAGAAGCTATAGTTGATTATCAAAAGCGAAACAGACGGTTTGGTGGTATATAAATTAAGGAGTTGAATTTATGTTAAAAAAAGGATATCAAGTACAATAATTGGCCTTCCTTTGGTTTTTATAGCATTGATAGCAGGTGGATGGTATTTAAGGATATTTTTAGCAAATAAGAGATATTAATAATGGGTATTTGTTGGTATGGCTTATATTTATCATATCATGGTTAACAGATACTTTTGCATATTTTGTAGGAAAGCGTATGGGTAAAAGAAAATTATGTCTTACAATAAGCCCCAATAAGACTTGGGAAGGTTCTTTAGGTGGTATAACTGGCTCGCTGATAGGTTGTCTTATTTTTGCATATCTATTTAAAGAAAAATTGCAGATAAATATTTTTTACATAATTGCTTTAAGCATTACCGGAAGTCTAGTAGTTCAGATAGGTGATCTTTTTGCTTCATTGATAAAGCGAAATTGCAATACAAAAGATTTTAGCAAGATTATCCCTGGTCATGGTGGTTAGATAGATTCGATAGCATTTTATTTGTATCTCCATATATTTATATCTTTTTTAACTATGTCTACAAATGAAGTGTGAACTTATGTCTAATTTATTAATGCATATCTATAATTTATTTTTATATCTTGGACTTTTCAACAGCCTTTATTCTGTTCATGGCGCTAGGGTGTGTATAAGAAAACCACTCGATGAATTTTGGAGGTTCTACATCGGATAAGCTTTTTTCTGCTAAATCTACCTGCAACTTGATCACTGCATTTTTATCATGAAGGTATTGGACGGAAAGCAAATCAGCCCGCCTTTCCATTTGTCTTGATATAAAATTTTGAATCGGATTTGTATCGAAATTAACAAGCAACATAAAAAGATAAAATACGGAAATTATATACGGTTTATATCTAAGGCTTTGCGTTTCGACGATACTTACCTTCAAAAGAATATTAAAGACAAAGAATATTATAAAAATTCCTAATGAGCCGATTATTATACTCTTTAAAACGTGATTTTCTTTCCAATGGGCAGCTTCATGAGCAATTACAGCTTTTATTTCATCCTGCGGATATTTTTTTAGCAGCGTGTCGTAAAGGACTATTTTACTCGTACTGCCAAAACCATAGAAATATGCATTTGCAAGTGTCGTTCTTTTGCTGGCATCCATTTCTTCAACTCTATCAATTTTTATTCCTGCATTTTTCGATATATCATTTACCATGCTAAGAATTGCTGGATCGGTAATAGGTGTAAATTTATTGAACATAGGAGCTATAAAAGATGGCCAAATAAAATTTTGCAAAAATAACATTGCAGTAAGAAATACGGATGCATATACCCACCAAGTTTTTTGAAATTTATTTAGTGCAAAGAATAATAAAACTATTCCGATACTAGATAGAACAATGTCTATTAGAGAATTTTTAATGTAATCTAACCACCATGACTGAATTGTTTGCACTGAGAACCCCCATTTTACCTGTAGTCTATATGAATAAAAACTAAATGGCAGTGATAACATTTTTAAAATTATCCATAATAACAGAAAGAAGATAAGTACACTCAGATAATGATGCTTTCCACTAATTTTTTCGCATATTTTTGATAATTTAATTGAAACTCCGCTAAAAACAAACCAAAGCAAAAAAATTAATTGAGCTAAAAAGGAAGAAATATACAACACTCTATTTTCTTTGTGATATGGAATGGATTTTTCTACTGTATAGTGGGGAAAAAATTTATATACATCTTGAGATACAGTATTAGGTGTTAATGTATAATATATGTACAAAGATGAAAACAACAATGCAACAAAAGTCAGCAAAAACCACATTTTATTAAATTTTACGTACAAATTATTCACCTCTTTCTGTAGATTGTTATAAATATATTATATTATATGCAAAAATGAATTTAAAATTATTTTACTTTATTTTAGCATGCATGTGCTATAATTAAGATAGATTATCATTGGAAGGTGCAATAATGAAGACATTATTGGTGGCGTTAAATGCTAAATACTACCATACAAATTTAGCTATAAGAAATATTAGGCTGTATTGTAAACCCATGAACATTGAGCTTTTGGAAATGACCATAAATGATGATTTGGATTTAATTCTACATAATATCCTAAACAAAAAACCTGACGTTATTGGATTCTCATGCTATATATGGAATATAGATAAAGTATTGAAGCTTTGTGAATACATAAAAAAGGTCAATAAAGATATTTTAATAGTTCTTGGAGGACCTGAAGTATCTTTTGATTCAGATGATTTATTAAAAATTGGTGTTGCAGATTTTATTGTGTTAGGTGAAGGGGAAGCAACTTTCAAAAACTTTTTGCAGAAAATTCATAATGCTGAAAATGTGGATGACTTAAATGGTATAAGTTATATGAAGGGTGAAAAAGTAATATCAAGAGAGAACACTAATTATGTTTGCTTGGATGATATTCCATTTCCTTATGATGATGAGGATATTTCAAACAGACTCGTGTATTATGAGACATCTAGAGGGTGCCCGTTTAGGTGCTCCTATTGCTTATCATCCCTTGATAATAAGTTAAGATATGCTAGTATTGAAAAAGTCAGAGATGATTTAGAGAAACTAACAAGCATGGGTGCAAAAATTGTAAAGCTTATTGACAGATCTTTTGATAGCAACATAAAAAGAGCGATAGAAATATTAAACATAATAAAAGGCTTGAAAGGTGATACAGTATTCCATTGTGAAGTTAATCCTGAATTAGTCAATGAAGAGTTTATATATAGCTTAAAAGGCATAGAAGACAAAGTTCAATTTGAAGTAGGTATACAGACGACTAACAAGGATACTTTAAAGAATGTATCGAGAAATCCAGACGTTAGTGGTGCGTTAAATGGCATAAAACTTATCGTTGATGCAGGTGTAAAAGTGCATGTAGATTTAATCGCAGGATTGCCTGGCGATGATTTTAATTCGATTGTAAAATCTTTTAACGACGTTTATAAGTTAAATCCTGATGAAATTCAATTAGGTTTTTTAAAGCTTCTAAAAGGAACCGGCATTAGAAAAAATAAAAATATTTATGGTATCCAATATAGAAGTGACCCTCCGTATGAAGTTTTGATGACCAATACAATATCTTATATGGAACTGTATGAGCTTAAAAACATTGCTTTTTTAGTAGATAAGTATTACAATTCTGGAAAGTTTGAAATGTCGTTAAAGTTTTTGCTGGATTTTTTTAAAGATCCGTTTGAATTGTACAGTCGTTTAAATTATTTTTGGGAAAGAAATGGATTTTACGGGAAAAAGCACTCTCTAAATGATTTGTTTGATATTATTTATGGATTTGCCTTTTCGGAAGGTGTAGATACTGAATATTTTAAAGATTATTTAAGGTTTGATTATTTGTACTTTACTAACAATAAGGCATATCCTGATTGTCTTAAAGATGATAAAAAAATACCAGATGAAGTAAAATTATTGTTGCGGGATGATGAATGGTTAAAGCGCAATCTGCCTGTGGCCATTGGCATGTCTAATGCTGAGAAAAATAAAAATATTTTGATAGGCTTTTTTAAGCACGATGTTTTAAGCATGGATGGTGGAAATGTGTACATAGTCTTTCTTCATTGTGATGATAGAACATATTGTGCCAAAATAAATGTTTAAGGTGGGATAGTATGTCAGAGACGCTTGTCATAGCACATCGAGGTGATTCTAAAAACGCTCCGGAGAATACGCTGTCATCATTTAAAAGATCTGTTGAAATAGGTTCAGATGGAATAGAATTAGATGTACAGCTTAGCAAAGACGGGTATCTTGTGGTAATACATGATGAACGAGTTGATAGGACAACCGATGGAATAGGATATGTTAAAGATTATACGTTAAAAGAGCTTAAAAGGCTAAATGCAGGAATAAAATTTGGCAGAAACTATGCAGGTGAGAAGATACCTACTTTGGCAGAGGTTTTTGAGCTATTGGAAGATAAGAGTATATTGGTAAATATAGAGATAAAAAGCGGTTTAATATCGTATCCGGGAATAGAAGAGAAACTGGTTAATTGCATATTTGATTATAATTTTGAGGATTTAGTTTTAATCTCGTCATTTAATCACTATAGCTTAAAGACAGTGAAAGAAATTGAGCCAAGGCTTAACATTGGACTTTTGTATGAGTGTGGACTCGTTGAACCGTGGCATATTGCAAATAGGATGCATTCCTACTCACTTCATCCATTTTATGCAAATATAATACCTGAAATTGTGAATGGCTGCAGAACGAATAATGTTAAACTGTTTCCTTGGACGGTTGACAATGAAGAAGTTATGTTAAGGATGATTCAATTGGGCGTTGATGGAATAATCACTAATGATCCGTCAAAACTGATTAATTTAAAGAAAAAACTACATTAGTTTTACAGGAGGACATGGTATGAAATCAAACAAGTGGCTGAAAGATATGACATTAAAAGAAAAAGTTCAGTACATTTGGGACTATTATAAAATACACATAGTTGTAGGGATTGTTGTTGTAGCCATAGTCGCATCATTTGTCAATTCAATTTTGACAAATAAGAATTACGTATTTGATTTTTCGCTAATAGGAACATCGATAAATTTTGACAAGGAGATGAACTTACAGAATACAATAACAAAAGAACTTTTAGGCACTGACAAGGGGAAAAATCAAGCATTAGTTGAATTTTACATGTTGACAAAAGGCAATGACGGAAAATTTCAGCTTGACCCCACATCTGTACAAAAACTAATGGTTAAGATCTCTGCTGAAGAAGTGGATGTTATAGCACTTGACAAGGATAATTTTTATGCATTAGGAAATCAAGGAGCGTTTTTAAATCTTGACACTGTAAAAAATCTCGATTTAAGCGGATTAGACACAGAGAAACTTCCTGCTTCAAAAGATATTAAGGCTGGAACGTATGGCATTTATCTCGGCAAAGATAATAAATATTTAGATGAGATTGGATATGATTACCATGATAAAATAATTGCCGTGCTATCGAATTCTAAAAACAGAGATTTGGCAATAAAATTCCTTAAATGGCTTCTTGATATAAAGTAGTTTTTCATGTATACTATGATTGTATTTTCAAAACTTGCTTATGGTGAATATTGACGAGGTGATAATGTGAAAGAAAAAATAAAGCTTCTTAAGGGTGATATAACAGAGCAAGAGGTTGATGCAATTGTAAATGCTGCTAATTCTGGTCTTTTAGGCGGTGGCGGTGTAGATGGCGCTATACATAAAGCAGGTGGAAAAGTCATAGATGAAGAGTGTAAAGAAATAAGAGATAGAGAAGGTGGTTGTCCAACAGGGAAAGCCGTAATAACACATGGAGGAAATCTTAAAGCAAACTATGTAATACATGCAGTTGGACCAATTTGGAGAGATGGAAATTATGACGAAGATAATTTATTAGCAAGTGCATACATAGAGAGTTTAAAAATAGCTGACAAATACAACTTAAAGACCATCGCCTTTCCGTCTATAAGCACAGGTGCTTACGGATTTCCTGTTGAAAGGGCCGCAAAAATTGCCCTAAGAGCGGTATCTGATTACCTTGACAAAAGCCAAATCAAAGAAGTGAGATTTGTCCTTTATAGTGATAATGATTATGATGTATATTCAAAAGCTTACGATGAATTATAAATTAAAAGCAGACCAGATATTGGCCTGCTAAAAAATTTCTATTTTACTATGTTTGTCAACACAAGTCCTATCATTATTATTCCTACAATCAATCTATAGTAAGCGAAAGGTTTTAATGGATGGCTTTTAAGATATGATAGAAATTTGTCGACAACTATCAAGGCAACGATAAATGACATTATAAAACCTACTGCCAAAGCTTCCCATTCTATAGTGGTCATTGTAGCTATTCCTTTATGAAGAGATACCACTGTAGCACCAAGCATTGTCGGTATTGCCAAGAAAAAGGAAAACTCAGCAGCCGCTTTTACTGATAGGCCTACCATCATGCCACCCATAATCGTTGATGCCGATCTTGACATACCGGGGAATAGTGACATACATTGTGCAACGCCAATCCAAAAAGACTTTTTGGGAGTTACTTTGTCCATGTCATCGATTTTATAGTTGGAAAATGCGTTTTCTACAATAAGCATCATTATTGCACCTACTACAAGTGCGATAGATACTGTAAAAGGTGAGAATAGATGTTTGTCGATAAAATCATTTAAAAGAAGTCCTAAAATTGCTGATGGAATGAAAGCGATGACGATCTTAAGCCATAATCTGAATCCCCATTTATTAGGTGCTAAATTTTTAAGAGAATCCCATATTTTTTCTCTGTAATAATAGACGATAGCCAAAATAGCACCCAGTTGTATGACTACTTCAAACATTGTGGCATAGGTACCTTTAAAGTTTAATAAATCTCCAACAATGATTAAATGCCCTGTTGAAGATACAGGTAAAAACTCAGTCAAGCCTTCTACGATACCAAGTATAAATGCTTTGATTAAAAGAATCATAAGATACCGACTCCTTACTATTTATTTGTTAGACACTATTTAATTTTATATTAACTTTAAGTTTAATTCAACATATCTTTTTTGTTCTAATCTATTTTTAATATGATATAATAGGTGTATAAATATGTGGTGAGGTGGTTTTGTGCTTTTGCCAGGGTTTTTTTCATTTGCAATAGGAATCATAATGCTTGCATTTATAGTTTGGCTTTTTGGAAAATCGGTAAAAATACTTTTTAAATTTGTTTTAAATTCGATAATTGGTTATATATTTCTTTTAGTTTTTGACTTTTTTGGTTCGATTTTTGGCCTAACGTTGCATCTAAATATTATAAATGCTTTTGTTGCAGGTGTTTTCGGTATACCAGGAATAATTGTATTGCTAATTTTGAAGTATCTATTTAAAATTTCCTTTTAACCCGATTGGGGTTATTTTTTTATAACTAATATTGTTGATTTGATTTGGAATAATAAGTACGAAGGAGGTATTGAAAATGGATATAAGAAGGATCATACTTGATAATTTAAAGAATCGTTCAAGAGACGATATTAAAGGATTTATACAAGAAGCTATAGACACAAAGGAGGAAAATGCCATACCTGGTCTTGGCATAATTTTTGAAGCAGCATGGGAGAAAATGAACGATAATGAGAAAAACAACATGATGGATTACATAATGAGAGGAATATCATAAAGGGTATCTTGGCTGGTACCCTTTATTCTTATAGTAGCAATACTGTCACTATGTAACCGCAAGTCAAACCTATTATTACTGGAAGCAAATTTCTTTTGGCTATTGCATCAGGATCAACTTTAATGACTGCAGTTACAGGTACTACACTCCAAGGAATTATGGTGCCACCTCCAACCCATATACAGGTTATTTCGCCTAA
>JASBVU010000575.1 GCA_029960905.1 Thermoanaerobacterium sp. | reverse complement strand
ATGTTATTTTAGATGATAAAAAAGGAGAAGAAGTTATTTTATTTGCAGGTAATATCAATCCTGGATATTATAATGTGCCATTCATAAATATGGTTGATATCATTTCTGGAAATGGAATGGAGAAAATTATAAAGTATGTTAAAGAAGGAAAGTCTTTTGTGGGTAATTCTAGAATTATAGGGAGAGCTAAAATTAACAATATAATAAGTGATGCGCTTGATGCAAATTTAAATTTTTTATCTGGAAAGAAGCTTATGCCATATTTGAAGAAATATATAAATATAATAGAAAATGATACAAATAGAAGCTTAGATGATCATAAATATACATTGATTATAATGCACTTAGCATATGCTATTGAAAGATTAAAGTTTGAAAAAAATGGAGATAAATCTAATCAAATTGATGATTCAGCTTTAGCTAGAGAGATAAATAATGATTTTGGAATCAATATTGATGAAAACGAGATAAAAAACATAAATATGATACTAGAGCAAAGTGCATCATAATGCATTATAAATATTTATGAACATAGTTTTTGTGTCTTAAAGTGTATTAGTAATAATTATAGATTGTAGTTATATAAAGCAAAAAGTATGTCATTAATTAATTGGCATACTTTTTGCTATTTTAATTAAATGCAATCCTCAAATGGACCTTTTATGGGAGGTTTAAAATGAAAGATATAGCATTAATCTTGATAAGTCATGGTGAAATGGCTAAAGAAACTTTGAAAAGCGCAGAAATGATTGCTGGTAATATTAATGGAGCATATGCAGTATGTATGGATGTAAAAGAAGGACCGGAGGGTGTAATAAAAAAATTAAAAGAGGTGATGTTTAAGTTAAATGATTATAAATTTATTTTAATTATGACAGACCTGATGGGGGGTACTCCGTCGAATACTGCTATAACACAGTTTTACGGCAAAGATAACGTTAGAATTATAAGTGGATTTAATCTAGGAATGGTATTGGAGTTTGCTTTGTCGCAAGATAATAACATTGATGTATTAAAGGATTATCTGATAGAAATAGGCAAAAACGGAATCATGGACGTGCTTAAGCGAGTAAAGGAAGTAATGGATAATTAAATAATGGAGGGAATTTTATGCATATAGAATTTTGGCAGATTTTATTTCTTACTGTTTATGCTTTTCTCGCACAGCTCGATGCTTTAAGCTTGCAGATATCTATAGCAAATCCTTTGACAGCGGGATTTGTAACTGGTCTTATACTTGGCAATTTGCCACTTGGCCTAACCGTTGGTGCTACTCTTCAATTAATGGTACTAGGTGTTGCGACATATGGTGGTGCGACGGTCCCGGACTTTATGTCTGCAGCAATAATTGGAACTGCATTTGCAATAATGTCAAATCAAAATGTTGAATTCGCAATAGGAATAGCACTTCCTATTGGATTATTACTTACACAACTTGATATATTGGCTAGATTTACAAATGTATATTTTCAACATAAAGCAGATAGATATGCGGAAAATGGTGATGCTGATGGTGTGGCAAGAATGAATCTAATGGGCATTATACCATGGGGGTTGAGCCGTGCAATACCCGTTTTCTTGGGATTATTCTTTGGTAATGAAGTAGTAAAATCAATTGTTGCATATATTCCACAATGGTT
>JASBVU010000574.1 GCA_029960905.1 Thermoanaerobacterium sp. | reverse complement strand
CATCACCTCCATTAACGCTTATGATCTTTTCCAGTAGTGAATCATCTTGTATCAGTTGAATTAATTGCTGCAGCATTTCAACTTGACTGTGAGATTCGTTTAAAGCAATCATAAAGACTATATTGACTAAAACATCTTCCAACGGATTTGCCATGTTTTTAAAGACAACAGGTTTTTTCAGCGTTGCGACTGCTATCGCAGGTTTTACTACATGCTCTGGATCTGTATGCGGTATCGCAACATTGTACTTGTTCAATAACAAACCTGTTGGAAAAACTTTTTCTCTTTTTTTAACTGCTTCTAAATATGTCTCTTTGACATATCCGTTTTCAAATAGCTTCTTAAAAAGTACGTTAAATACATCATCTTGACTTTTGGCTTCAAAATTTGTAACAATTAATTCTTTGTTGAAAAACTCCGATATCTTCATATAATCTACCTCCTCATTGTTTACACCTTTATATAATGCAAATACCGTGCCAATTAATTGGACGGTATTGTATTTCTTATAATTATTTCTTTTATCTCTTCTTTACTTTTGGCTTCTTTTAAGTCTTTTAATATTTTTTCATTAGACAGAACTTTGTACAAATCAAGCATGTAATCTTTGGCATCTTCCTTAAGAGCCAGCATAAAAATTAAGTCTGTTTTAAAATCTCCTTCCCAGTAAATAGGTTCTTTTAACTTTGCTATGGCTATGACAGGTTTTGTGACATATTTTGTGTCGCCATGCGGTATCGCAATGCCGCCTTTCATCCATGTAGCACCCATTGATTCTCGCTTATACACGCTTAGTATGAATTTCTCATCAACGTATCCCCTCTCCTCAAGCATATACGCCATTTTGTCTATAGCATCGCTTTTCATGGATACATCCACATCAAATAGTATTAGATCATCGTCTAATACTTCTTTTAGGCGGCTTTCTTCCACAACATCGATGTTTACTAATTTCTTTAACCTTTTTAGCCCTTCCCCATTCATTATTTCCTCAACAGAGATATATGGGATATCACTTATTTTAGGATCGATGGTTCCCACAAAAGCTTGAATATTGTTTTTGCTTCTTATTCTATTTATTTCTGCATCAAGTTCTCTTTCGCTGAAAAGACCTAAAGGTATTATTTTTAATCCATTTCTTATCTCCGGTATCTTATCTTCTATATATTTCTTTATCTTAAGTGCAGTCCCTTCACCAGTTATGCAGATGGTTACTATGGCTTTTGGAAGTTTGTTTGAATCTTTCACACCTTCCACATGTCCTACGTAAGATTTATTTTCATCAAGTGCATCAGCTATTTCGTCGATTGTGGCATCTGGCAAAATAGCCCGCCTTACGGCTTCCAAGACCATGACAGTGTCTACCCTTCCAATGGTCCTTGTAGGTATGCCTGTCCTTTTAGTTATTATCTCACCAAAAGTGATGAGTGAACCCATGTCAACAAGTATTATGCAGCCTTTCCCTTCATTCACCTTTTTCACAACTTCAATTGTACGCAAAAGTGCATCTTCAGGGCTTTCATCAAGTGCCATCTCTATCCCGTGAGCTATATTTACCCCTAAAAGCTTATTTGCAACATCTGCCATGCCACATGCCACATGACCGTGTGTTAATACTATAACAGCCACATTTCCTTTATTTTCA
>JASBVU010000573.1 GCA_029960905.1 Thermoanaerobacterium sp. | reverse complement strand
CGAAATCATAATATTTATTAGAAATGCCGGTAGCAATTATAAATTACTTTTATCAGCAAATGCAAATTTTCCAAGATTATATTTAACAGACGAAAATAAAGAAAACCCTATTACCCCTCCTATGTTTTGCATGTTGCTTCGTAAGTATTTACAAGGTGGAAAAATTATAGATATTTATCAAAGAGGATTTGACAGAATTGTATTTATTGATATTTTAAGCCGCGACGAATTAGAAAAAGAAGTCATAAAAACATTAGTAATTGAAATAATGGGAAGATACAGTAATATCATATTAATAGATAAAGAAAGCGGAATAATAGTCGATAGCATTAAACGAGTATACAAAGATATGAGCAAAATACGTGAAATAGTCCCCGATGTGAAATATGAGATGCCGCCATTGCAAGATAAATTTACAATTCAAAATTTTAGAAAAGAAGATTTATCAAGAGAATTAAAATTGAAAAATGGCAAAAAAGTTGATAAGGCCCTTTTAGAACTTTTTGAAGGATTTAGCCCCGTTTTATCAAGGGAAATCGCATATAGAAGTCAAGTCGATGATAGATACATAAATGAGCTTTCAGAAGATGATATAGAGAATTTGAATTATAATTTAAATTTATTGAAAAGCCATTTAGAAAATTCAAATTTTAAACCATGTATCGCTTATGTTGACGATAATCCTTATGAATTTTCCATCATTGAGCTTACACAGTATGAAAATTTAGTTTTCTATAAAAGTGTTAACGAAGCCGCATTAAAGTTTTATAGAGAAAAAGCGAATGCAGAAAGTTTAAAATCTCGTTCACATGATTTGAAAAGGCTTATTCAAACACATTTAGAGAGATTATATAATAAGCTTGAAAAACAATTAGATGAATTGAAAAATGCTGAAAATGCAAATATATACAAACTATATGGCGAGCTCATAACAAGTAATTTGTATAAACTTAACAAAAAAACAGATGCATTTAAAACAATAAATTATTATACTGGTGAAGAAATAACAATACCACTTGATATAAAATATACGCCAAATGAAAATGCTCAAATGTATTTCAAAAAATATGCTAAATTAAAAAATGCAGTAGAATTTCTTACAAAACAAATAGAAGAAACAAAAAAAGAGATAGAATATCTAGAAGGGCAACTTTTAAATGTTGAGCAGTGTACATTGCCATCAGAAATCGATGAAATAAGAGAAGAATTATCAGATACAGGATACATAAAAAAGAAAAATAAAGACAAAAAACAAAAGAAACGTATATCCAAGCCTCTACACTATATATCTTCAGATAATTTTGATATATATATTGGAAAAAATAATGTACAAAATGATTACCTTACAATGAAATTTGCAGATATAAACGACATGTGGCTACACACAAAGAATATTCCTGGCTCACATGTCATAATCAAAAGCAAAGGCACTAAGATACCTGATAGCACTATTTTAGAAGCAGCAAAACTGGCAGCATTACATAGTAAAGCAAAAAATTCATCAAACGTACCAGTTGATTACACATTAAGAAAGTACGTCAAAAAACCGGCCGGGTCAAAACCAGGTTTCGTAATCTACACTAATCAAAAAACATTATATGTAACACCTGACAATAAGTAGGCTTTCCCCCCTACTTATTTGATTTT
>JASBVU010000024.1 GCA_029960905.1 Thermoanaerobacterium sp. | reverse complement strand
AAAATTATAAGGTGTTAAAATGGGAGAGAGAAATTGTATGAAAAAGATAATAGCTTATGTAATATTTCAAGTATTTTTGGCTGTCATAGTGATACCGATGTCGATATTTTATGGCCCTTTTACAAATATCAGAAACACTTTGGTAGCGACAGCTATGACTACATTCAGCCATAAGTACATCGCGACATTATTTTTGCCGCAAAGCAAGATTGACGCTATAATGAAGGAAATGACAAATATATCTACAGACAGCAGCAAAAGTAGTCTATTGAACTTCAAAAACAATCACGACACGACTATTGAAGTAAATGACATAAGCAGCAGCAGATTTAAAGGAAAGGTTATTTTAATTCACGATCCTACGAGAGTTGAAGTAGGTATATCAAGCAAGCTTCCTAAAGAAGGGGAGACAGTAAGTGAGATAGCAAAAGAAAATGGGGCTATAGCTGCCATAAACGCTGGAGGCTTTATTGGATACGTTGATGGCGCGTGGACTGGAAGTGGAGGAACGCCAGGCGGAATAATCATACACAATGGAAAGCTCATATACAACAATGCCTACAGCAAAGACGGAAAAATCGACCTTGCAGGATTTACAACAGACGGTAAACTGTTGGTTGGCAAATACACGTTGGATGAGATAAAAAAATTGGACATAAAAGAAGCTGTAAGCTTTGGTCCTGCCCTCGTAGTCAATGGAAAACCTATGATAAAGACTGGTGATGGCGGATGGGGTATCGCTCCAAGGACTGCAATAGGACAGAAGGCCGATGGCACAGTCATATTTTTGGTTATAGACGGAAGGGCAATATCCAGCGTTGGAGCCACATTAAAAGATGTACAAAACATAATGTTGGATTACGGTGCTGTAAATGCCACAAATCTTGATGGGGGATCTTCAACGACGATGTACTACAAAGGTAAAGTCATAAATAATCCGTCAAATCCTTTAGGAGAGAGAATGGTTCCTACAATATTTTATGCAAAATAAGATGGAGGTATTATGAAAGCTATAAGAAGAATTTTTACATGGATAGTGTTTCCATTGATTATAGAGATGGGAGTGCTTTTCTATATAAACAATGTATATTTATCTACCACAACTACGTTTCACATACAAAAAGTCAATACTGAGTCAGATACAAACACAATGAAGAAAACAATAAATGTAAGCGTACCCAGCGATGGAGAAAGCGTCGAGGCTTCTTACGACGGAAGCTACGTTTCATATCTTTTAAACCATCAGATAATAGTTGTTGACACTAAGACGCAAGGCATAAAGAAGGTAATTGCTGCCAGCAACTATATACAGTATTACACATGGCTTAATGATAGAAACAGAATCATATATTTTTATAAGACGTACAGCCGTGGTAGTGAAGCGATACAGCTTGAAGCTTATGACCTTGATATAAACAACAAGATAAAAATAGACAAGCTTATATATGCTCCAAGAAACAGCCATATAGAGAATGTTACATTGTCTCCTTTGACAAACATGATCTATATAAATGTAGTTGATGCCAATGGGTACAGCTATCTATACCGTGTAGATATAATGGGACAGATTACAAATTTTAGACTTCCAATCAAGAGAATTACAAGAATGTATGAGCTTCAGAGAAAAGACGTCCTTTTATACGAGTCATCAAACGGCATAATAAGAGTCATCAAAAACGGCAGTGGCTACACGTTTTTAAGTGGTGGTTATTCACTTATTGGCACTGATAGCAATGACAATGTGTACGTAGGCAAATTAGACAGCGACAATAAAGTTGTGGAAATTTACTACGGCACAATTGATAAAAGCTTCAAAAACTGGAATCATATAAAGCTTAATCATGCAATTGATTCAAATCAGGTGTATATACTGCCGAAAGACAATGCCTTGACTGTTACTTTTGACGGTAAAGATTTGATTGACGTAAATACAGGTGAAACCATAACGGGAAGCGGTGATATATTAGGTGTCAACGCAAATTATATAATTTACAAAAATGATAATAATCTAATATTGAAATTAGAATGATGCCGATGTATTCGGCATTTTTTGTTAATAGATATGTTAATTTGTGGTATAATAGATTAAAAGGTTAGGGAGGCTGAATGATGGAGATGTTAAATATAAAAGAAAACTACAACTTTCTTGTGTGTGGGGATTCTATATCTAAAGGCGTGGTTCTCGACAAGATTAGAAACAAATATGTGGTTTTAAAGGATTCTTATGCAAATCTTCTAAATGGATGCTTAAAAGGCACTATTGAAAACATATCGAAGTTTGGCAGCACAATATTAAGAGGCAAAGACAGGCTAAAAAAAGAGCTAAACAAGGTAAAACCCGATATTGTACTGCTGGAATTTGGAGGGAATGATTGCGATTTTAATTGGGATGAAGTAGCTAAAGATCCTTACAAAGACCACCTGCCAAACACTGATTTCAATGTGTTTAAAGAGACATTAAGAGAACTCATAGATTCACTTAAAAATGCCAACATAGCTCCGGTTTTGCTTACACTTCCTCCATTGGATGCTGACAAGTATTTCAACTGGATTAGCAAAGGCAATAAGGAATCAGCCAAAAACATATTGACATGGCTTGGAAGCGTCACAAAGATATACTGGTGGCAGGAAAGATACAATTCTGCCATATTGAGTATAGCATCAAACACCGATACAAGGATAATAGATGTGAGAAGTGCGTTTTTAGATAGACCTGACTACAGAAAGCTTTTATGTGAGGATGGAATACATCCGAATGAGGAGGGGCACAAGGCAATTGCAGATAGGATAAAAGACTACGTCATGACATATTACGGTTTCCTTTTAAAATGACACCATCATTTTACGCTGCAAAGGAAATCTATAAACTTCTTATGAAGATCTGACAAGTATTTGTCTTTGTGGTATATGATATTGAATTTTCTCGTAAATTTGATTCCTTCTGTTTCTATTTTTATAAGCTTTGAACTTTTTAATTCTTCATTTAGAGCTAGCTTTGATATTACTGAAACCCCAAGGTTTGTTTCAACTGCTTTTTTTATTGCTTCTATGCTATTTAATTCTAATTTAATGTTGTATTCAATGTTGTTTGATTTCATAGTGTTTTCAAATACTTCTCTCGTGCCGCTGCCAACTTCCCTCATTATAAAATCAGCTTTTGACAAATCATCCATCTGGATGATCTTCTTTTTTGTCCAATGATGTTCTTTTGAACATATAAGGTACAGTTCATCATCTAACAAATGTCTACTTTCGATGCTATCAGAGTGTATTGGACCTTCTACTATTCCAAGATCTATTTCACTGTTTAGTATCATTTTTACTATTTCCATTGTATTGTTAATGCAAAACGGCAATTCTATATTCCTATTTAATTTCAAAAAATTGCCTATCATTTTAGGCAGCAGGTATGTACCGTAAGTCCTGCTGGCACCCAGTTTAAGTTTTCCCTTCTTGCTATCTGATATATCCTGTAACGTGTTTTTGGTTTCAACTAGCAATAGATTGATTTTTTTCCCGTAATCCCTTAAAATTTCACCCGCAGGTGTCAATACAAGCTTTTTGCCTATTCTATCAAAAAGTTTTACATTGTACTCTTCTTCAAGCTCAGAAATTGCCTGACTTATAGCTGGCTGTGTCATGTATAGGTGCTTTGCAGCTTCAGACATGCTGCCGTATTTACATACAGATAAAAATATATTCAATTCTCTAAAATTCATATAAATCACCAACAATAAGCAATAACTTATATATTTTATAATATTATATTATTTTACTTATATAAAAACAAGCATTACAATAAGTTTAAGAAATAACAATGACAGTTTTCATTAAAAATAAAAGGAAGTGCATTATCATGGTTTTAAATGAAGGTAAAATAGGAAATGTGAGATTGAAAAACAGATTTGTCATGCTGCCAACTGTCACAAATTTATCAAACGATGGATTTGTCAGTGAAAAAGAGATAGGCTATTACGACAGAAGGTCAAAAGATGTCGCTTTAGTCATAGTTGAGGCAAGCTATGTAAACAGTTTTGGCAAGTTTTTTAAAAACCAGTTGGGCATAGATGACGATGACAAGATTGAGGGGCTTAAAAAATTAGTAGATGTCATTCATGTCAACGGCGCAAAAGCTGCGATGCAGATTGCTATGCACAACCCTAAATACAAGCCATCAGATTTTACTGTAGAAGACATAAAAGGGTTTGTAAAAGACTTTGTGAATGCTGCAAAAAGAGCAAAGAAAGCAGGATTTGATGCAGTTGAGCTTCATTTTGCACATGGATGGTTTGTAAATCAATTTTTATCTCCAAATGTAAATACGAGAGATGATGAGTACGGCGGAAATTTCGATGGAAGAGCCAGATTTGCATTGGAGATATTAAATAATGTAAAAAGTGAAGTGCCAGACATTGCTGTGATATGTCGTATTAATGGAAGCGACTATACAAATGGCGGATTTGACATAGAAGAAAGTGTAAAACTTTCTCGCATTTTGGAAAAATATGGAGCAGATGCAATAAACGTTTCGTCTGGTGTTGGTTCTACGTCAGAATATCACATATCGCCAATGGGAATAGATGATAAACCACTTATAGACTACGCAAAGAGAATAAGAGATAATGTATCCATTCCAGTAATAGCTGCCGATAAGCTGGGCGTTGCAGAAGACTGGGAAGCAATTGTAAGAGATGGCTATGCTGACTTTATAGGCATTGCAAGAGGCCTTATAGGAGATCCTGATTGCGTTTCTAAATATATCAATGGAAAAGCTGATGAGATAAAATACTGCATCCATTGCAATCAAGCATGTATCGCGTATATACAAAAAGGACTTCCTGTATCATGCATGATGAATCCTACTGTAGGAAGAGAAAAAGAATTTGATGTAATTGCAGAGAATAAGCTTAATGTGGCTGTGATAGGTGGTGGACCTGCTGGCATGTCTGCTGCTATATTTCTCGCGAAAAAAGGACATAGTGTGGAGCTATTTGAGAAGTCAGATTCACTTGGAGGACAGCTAAAAGTTGCAAAAATTCCGCCACACAAGTCTGAAATAGGAAGGGTTGTAGATTATCTTGAAGCTGACTTAAAAAAGTACGGTGTAAAAGTCAATCTAAATCGAGAAGTTGCGTGTGATGAACTAAAAAATATGAATCATGATAAAGTAATAATAGCAACAGGTTCAGTGCCAAAGGAATTGGCGATTAAAATGGACGTAGTGCCTTATAAAGCCATAGATGTTTTAAGTGGCAAAATACCACAAGGAATGAGAATAGCTGTAATAGGTGGAGGTTTGACAGGGCTGGAGACGGCAGAATACCTTGCAACAATGGGTAAAACTGTTACAGTATTAGAAGAACTTGACGAAGTAGGCAAAGAAATATATGCCATGAATAAAAAGCTTTTGATAGAAAGATTGAAAAATCTCGATGTAAGAATCGTAACAAACGCAAAAGTAGATGTGATAAACAATGGAAAAATTGTATACAATAATGGCAATGAAGTTGAGGCAGACGATGTGGTGATTGCAATAGGCAATATCCCTGATGAAATATTTAAAAAATGTGTCAGCGACAATATGATTTTTATAGGCGACTGTAAAGAAGTAGCAACAGCAGTAGAAGCGATAAGGGATGGGGTAGAAGTGTCACTTACAATTTAAAAAAGAAGGTGACGATTATGACGGCAGATAATAAATATGTCAATATCGATGGAGCGATGGTTCACTATTTAATCAGCGGACATGGTGATAAAGGCGATGTCCTTCTGCTTCATGGCAAAAGATTCACTATAGATGATTGGGTGAAATCTGGAATAGTTGATAATATAAAAGAAGAAGGATATAGGGTAATCGCTGTGGAATTGCCTGGTTATGGCAAATCGGAAATCCTAGATATATCGTATGAGGATTTCCTAATGAAATTTGTTAGTATATTAAATATCAATAAAGTTAATATTGTTGGTCCATCTTTCAGTGGAGAAATATTAATAAGATTTGCATTAAAGTATCAGGAAATGATTAGATTCCTTATCATTGTAGATAGTATAAACATCGATAAATACGTCGATAGACTTAAAGAGATAAAGGTTAATACATTGATTATTTGGGGCAAAAAAGATAACATAGCACCGTACGAATTTGCGAAAATGCTAAAACAAAATATACAAAATGCAAAACTGTATACATTTGACGATCTAGGTCATACTTGTTACTTTGATAGGCCTGATGTATTTACTGATGAATTAATTAAGTTTTTAAATCAAGATTAAGCATACAAAAATAATGAAGTAATCATATGAAATAAATTGATGGCCATAAGAATCATTTTTAAAGTTCAAGCCGCTTTGGGTCAGCTTATACCAGGGCGGTTATTTTTTTAGAAATTTTTTTATTTCTAAGAAGGATTTTTTAAATTTGTGTAGAATATATAATATATAATGTTTGTTGGATAGACAAACGAATAGAAGGAGGAAGTTTTATGAATAAATATTTTGAGACTGTATCTAAAATAAAATATGAAGGACCAAAATCAAACAATCCTTATTCTTTTAAATTTTACAATCCTGAGGAAGTAATCGATGGCAAGACGATGGAAGAGCATCTCCGCTTTTCTATAGCTTATTGGCACACTTTTACTGCTGATGGAACTGATCAATTTGGCAAGGCTACTATGCAAAGACCATGGAACCACTATACAGATCCTATGGATATAGCGAAAGCAAGGGTAGAAGCAGCATTTGAGTTTTTTGATAAGATAAATGCACCGTATTTCTGCTTCCATGATAGGGATATTGCACCTGAAGGAGATACTCTTAGAGAGACAAACAAAAACTTGGATACAATAGTTGCTATGATAAAGGATTACTTAAAGACCAGCAAGACTAAAGTCTTGTGGGGCACTGCAAACCTCTTCTCAAATCCAAGATTTATGCATGGCGCATCAACGTCCTGCAATGCTGATGTTTTTGCATATTCTGCAGCGCAAGTCAAAAAAGCCCTTGAGATTACTAAAGAGCTTGGTGGCGAAAACTACGTATTCTGGGGTGGAAGAGAAGGATATGAGACACTTCTCAATACAGATATGGAGTTTGAGCTTGATAATTTTGCAAGATTTTTGCACATGGCTGTTGATTATGCAAAGGAAATCGGCTTTGAAGGTCAGTTCTTGATTGAGCCGAAGCCAAAGGAGCCTACAAAACACCAATACGACTTTGACGTGGCAAATGTATTGGCATTTTTGAGAAAATACGACCTTGACAAATATTTCAAAGTAAATATAGAAGCAAATCATGCAACATTAGCATTCCATGACTTCCAGCATGAGCTGAGATACGCCAGAATAAACGGTGTATTAGGATCAATTGACGCAAATACAGGTGATATGCTTTTAGGATGGGATACAGATCAGTTTCCTACAGATATACGCATGACCACACTTGCCATGTATGAAGTCATAAAGATGGGCGGATTTGACAAAGGAGGACTAAACTTCGATGCAAAAGTAAGACGTGCTTCATTTGAACCAGAAGATCTTTTCTTGGGTCACATAGCAGGAATGGATGCTTTTGCAAAAGGCTTCAAAGTGGCTTACAAGCTTGTGAAAGATGGCGTATTTGACAAGTTCATCGAAGAAAGATATGCAAGCTACAAAGATGGCATTGGTGCTGATATTGTAAGTGGAAAAGCTGATTTCAAGAGCCTCGAGAAGTATGCATTAGAGCACAGCCAGATTGTAAACAAATCAGGCAGACAAGAGCTATTAGAATCAATCCTAAATCAGTATTTATTTGCAGAACAATGAAACATAAGGGCGGCTTTATGTTTCATTAAGGCTGCCCTTAACAAATGTCATGGAGGTAAATGTATGTATTTTTTGGGGATAGATTTAGGAACATCATCAGTTAAAATAATACTGATGAATGAAAGCGGCAATGTGGTATCAAGCGTTTCAAAAGAATATCCTGTGTACTATCCAGAGCCAGGTTGGGCAGAACAAAATCCAGAAGACTGGTGGAATGCAACGAAAGATGGGATAAGAGAGATTATAGCGAAAAGCGGCGTAAAAGGCGATGAAATAAAGGGCATCGGCTTAAGTGGCCAGATGCATGGACTGGTGCTTTTAGACAAAGAAAATAACGTTTTAACACCAGCCATACTTTGGTGCGATCAGAGGACTCAGGAAGAATGCGACTACATCACAGCAAAAATAGGGAAAGAAGGTCTTTTAAAGTACACGGGAAATAAAGCTTTGACTGGCTTTACTGCTCCAAAGATATTGTGGGTAAGAAAACACCTTAAAGATGTATATGAAAGAATTGCTCATATCCTTTTGCCGAAAGACTATATAAGGTTTAAATTGACAGGTGAGTACGCTACAGAAGTTTCGGATGCATCAGGTACACTTCTTTTCGATGTGGGAAGCAGAAGATGGTCAAGGGAAATGATAGATATATTCGAAATACCAGAAAAAGCTCTTCCTAAGTGCTATGAATCAACAGATGTCACAGGTCGTGTCACTAAAGAAGCAGCAGATTTGACGGGGCTTTATGAAGGGACTATTGTGGTAGGCGGTGGTGGCGATCAAGCCAGTGGTGCTGTTGGTACTGGCACAGTAAAAAGCGGTATAGTATCCATCGCATTAGGAACTTCCGGTGTCGTATTTGCGTCGCAGGATGAATACGCAGCAGATGATGAGCTTAGGCTTCACTCATTCTGCCATGCAAATGGCAAGTGGCATGTGATGGGCGTCATGCTTTCGGCTGCATCGTGTCTTAAATGGTGGGTAGATGATGTAAATAATTACAGTAGTGAGGTTATGACATTTGACGGACTCTTAGAAGAAGCAGATAAGGTGAAGCCAGGCAGTGATGGGCTAATATTCTTGCCGTACCTTATGGGTGAGAGGACGCCGTACAGCGATCCTTATGCGAGAGGTAGCTTTGTGGGTTTAACAATTACTCACAATAGAAGCCACATGACGAGATCTATATTGGAAGGTGTTGCATTTGGACTTAGGGATTCACTTGAACTTATAAAGACTTTAAATATACCTGTAAATGAAGCGAGGGTAAGCGGTGGTGGTGCTAAAAGCAAGCTTTGGAGGCAGATACTTGCCGACATATTCAATGTAAGGATAGACATGATAAATGCTACAGAAGGACCTTCATTTGGTGCAGCTATAATGGCATCTGTAGGATATGGCCTTTATAAAAATGTAGATGATGCCTGCGACAGTCTAATAAAAGTTACAGACAGCGTATATCCGATACAAGAAAATGTCGAAAAGTACAATAAACTGTATCCAATCTACGTAAGCTTGTATTCAAGGCTTAAAGGTGCCTTCGAAAAAATTGGGAAGTTGAAATTATAGGGTTTCACTTAAAACTAACAAGTAAATTGTTAAAATAACAGGTTAAATCATCTCCCATCTTTAGATGGGAGATGATTTCTATTGGAGTATAATTGTTAAAGAAGGAAAATAAGGTTATGGAAAATTCGTCAAATTGTTAAACTTTTGTACGTGTTTTTCGATTATTATGTTAAGGTCATATCATTGAGTAAGCACATTTTAATATGGTATAATATGCTGGTGAAAACGAAGTATTGCAAGGTGATTAAATGATAACAGGTGATCAATTGCTGATAAAACAAATTAATAAATCCATCGTCTTAAACACCATCCGCAAAAAAGGCATAATATCTAGGGCTGACTTAGCAAATATTACAGGGTTAAATAAATCGACAATTTCTTCTCTAGTTGATGAACTTATAAAAGAAGGTTTTGTAGAAGAAGAAGGACCTGGAGAGTCAAAAGGCGGAAGAAAACCAATAATGCTTATGATAAATAGCCTTGCTGGTTGCGTCATTGGCGTAGATCTTGATGTAAATTACATCCTCGTCATTTTGACAGACATACTTGCAAACATATTGTGGCAAAAGCGGATAAATTTAAAGATCGGTGAAAGCAAGGAAGATATCATATCTAAGATGCTGGAACTTATTGATGAGGCTATAAAAAATTCACCAAATACGGTAAAGGGAATATTAGGCATAGGCATCGGTGTGCCTGGCATTACAGATTATAAAAGAGGCATCGTGCTAAAAGCTCCAAACTTAAATTGGGAAAATGTTGAGCTTAAAAAGATGGTAGAAGAGAGATTCAACTTAAAAGTGTATATCGACAATGAGGCTAATACAGGCGCTATCGGTGAGAAGTGGTTTGGAGGAGGCAGAAACGCCAAAAATTTTGTCTATGTCAGTGCAGGCATCGGCATAGGCACAGGAATCATAATCAATAATGAGCTTTACAGGGGTTCCAGCGGATTAGCAGGCGAGATGGGGCACATGACGATTGACATAAATGACCACATGTGCAGTTGCGGAAACAGAGGATGCTGGGAAAACTATGCATCTGAAAAGTCACTTTTTCAATTTATAAAAGAAAGGCTTGAAGCGGGGCAGGAGGACGACTTTTTAAGCGATGAAAACATAGACTCTCTTGACATAAATGATATTGCAGGTTATGCGGAGCTAGGAAGCCCACTTGCTATCGATGCGATAAACGAAATTTCTAAAAATTTAAGCGTTGGAATTGTAAATATAGTTAATACATTCAATCCGGACTTGGTGCTTATAGGTAATACATTATCCGGCATTGGCGATATGTTGATAGACGCTGTCAAACAATACGTAAAAGAAAAATGTTTCGTATCAAGGTACAATGATGTTGCTATTGAGATATCAAAGCTTGGAATGCTGGAAAGAGCCATAGGTGCTGCTACACTTGTCATATCTGAGGTGTTTTCATATCCGGGATTGTAAAAGCGAGATGGAGGATTTAAGCCTTTCCTCGCTTTTTTTATTAATTATAGTATAATATTATTAAGACTATTGATAAAATCTTGAATATTTTTATCAATTGCGAGAGGAGAGATATGATGAAGATCACTTTTTTAGGTGCTGCAAAGGAAGTGACAGGTTCTTGCTATCTTGTGGAGACTGAAAAATCAAAATTTCTAATAGACTGTGGCATGTTTCAAGGAAGCGAAATAGAAGATGAGTACAACTATCAAGAATTTGCGTTTGATATTGCAGATATTGACTTCATGCTTTTGACACACGCTCATATAGATCACAGTGGAAGGATTCCCCTTCTCTATAAAAGAGGATATAGAAAAAAGATATACGCCACAAAAGGAACGGTAGATCTGTGTGAATACATGTTGCAAGACAGTGGACATATACAGCAGATTGAGAACGAATGGAAAAACCGCAAAAGAAAGAGAGCAGGAAAAACGCTTAGAATGCCGCTTTACACTGCTGACGATGGAAAAGCAGCAATGCAGCTTTTTTGCGGTGTCAATTATGATGAGATAATAGAGCCGTCGGAGGACGTAAAAGTAAAGTTTAATGATGCAGGACATATGCTTGGATCTTCTATTTTAGAGATATGGGTTAAAGAAAAAGACAAAGAGACAAAGGTGGTTTTTTCGGGGGATTTGGGAAACAAAAATATACCGATTTTAAGAGACCCTACAATAATAGA
>JASBVU010000572.1 GCA_029960905.1 Thermoanaerobacterium sp. | reverse complement strand
TTTAAAATTTTAATAGCATAATACGTTGCAAATAAAGTAGAAGGTTCATTATCTGTCATTTTAAATCCACCATCACCATTTTGTAATCTTAAAACCCGATTTGTGTCAAAATCATTTTTTACTCCAAATATATTTAAAACATTCCCTATATAATATATTTTTGTTAGATCAATATTTTTATCTGTTTTTATTCTTTTCAATTCTTTATTGCAAATATTTATTATATTAGTCTCTTCAGGAATATTTTTAAGATCTACTCCTGACTCATTTAATACATTTAATGTTAAATATAATTCATCAAAATTACTTTGAACAATTATGTCTGTAATACTTGATTTCAAATATTTTTGAATTTTTGAAATATCATTTATGTAATCATTTTTTTTATAAAGTAATGATTTTAATATAAAGACATTTTTAACTATTCTTGAGTAATTATTATTTGCATTATCATTAATATAATTTGATAACATCAATCGGTTTATTATATTATCCCTATCTTTTATATCATTCATATAGTTTAATATATCTATAATATATGAAATTTGAATGATATTAGAATTATTAATATTTTTGTTTATAAATTTTATTAATTCGTTTTTATTAATAAAATTGCTATTTATTTTTAAATCAGATATGATTTGTAAAGCGAACCAAGTATCTTGTATATCACTTGCAGAATTTTTAGTATAAAAATCAAAATAACCGTTATCTTGATTATAGCCATAATTTATTAATTTTATTGTCTTACTAACAAAATTGATATCATTTGATGATTTAGTTGATGAACAGTTATTATTAAATAAAATTATAAATATTAATATTGCACATACTAGAACTTTTCTTATTTTTCCCATAAATTATTTTCCTCTCATTTGTATCGGTATTAATTTTATTAACTTACAACAATTTAATTTAGATGTTGTTATCTAGTAACAATAATATTTAATTTTGTATATATTCTAATCCAAAGCTATTTTTGTTTAAATTTATTTGATGCATTATGAATGCTCTTATATAAAAATAAGAGCATTCATATGATAATTTTAACTCCAAGACGTTACATGTGTCTCAATATTATATGATGTAGTCCCATGTACACTACTAAGTTTTGCAGTAAATGTTGTACTTATCAAACCCATCTCACTTACACGAGCATCTTCAAAATAAATTTCTGAATGGAAAGTGCTATGAAGAACATTAGTGTATGTAGCACTTGCAGTAGTTGCACCACTTGCCGAAATACCTTCAAGCGATACAGATGGTGATATGCCAACCGCCGTTAAAGTGATAGAATGAGTCAGTTCATCAGCATCGGGATATGTATAGTCTCGAGCAAAACTTTGTCCATCCCAATGCCAACTCCAAAGATCTGGATTTCCTGTATTGGTTGCTTCAATATCTACATACATATTATTATTGGGTCCACCTGTAGTATAATTATAATAAGTATTACCAACTCCATTTGGAGTTATTGTTGAATCATCTATTGAATTACTCTCTGTTGATAACTTTTGTAAAATACCTTCAGAAGGAAAAATTTCATTTGCTTTGATGCGCTCAATCATATTTATTTTATCAGTTTCTTTTAAGTTATCTTCTTTAACATTTATTGCAGAACTATCCTTTTGCATAACATTTTGATCTGCAAAAC
>JASBVU010000571.1 GCA_029960905.1 Thermoanaerobacterium sp. | reverse complement strand
ACCAAATTAAGGGAGGTGTAAATTGATGAATAAAAAGTTGGTAACTAAAGAAAGCATTCTTATAAGCTTGGCAGTGCTATTAATTGCTGGAATTGCAATCGTGTCATTGATGGGCTTACAGGATAAAAATAAAAATGATGAGATAATTAAAATAAAACAATTAATTAGTGATGCGGAAAACATGGAAGCATCTGTATATATTTTACCAGAAGCGTATACAACTTCACCAGATATAGATGTCCCAAGCACCGTTGCAGATGCCATGTATAAAAGAGTTGTTTCAGAAGCAGAAAAGTATTATAGTGCAAAGTCTGGAATTCTGGCTGACAGAATTCAGGTTTTACAAATGGCTGTTAAAGCTGAAATAGAAAGTAAAGATTATAGAGATAAAAATCATTTTGTTAAAAAAATAAATTTTATCAGTGTTGATGTAAGTGGTGATACAGCAACTGTAATAGCTGATGTAACAAAACAGTCAACAACATTAGGATTAGTTCCGGAAGGCATTGATATGAGCAAATACAAAACAAGTGATAAAAAAGAAGAAATGAAGCCGGAAATGAAAGCAAAATTACAAGAAGATATAAAGAATGCTCCCAAAAAATTAGTTACATTTACTCCGGGAGGAACGATGAGATTTTACTACAATTTAGCTAAAGAAGATGGAGTTTGGAAAATAACTTCAAGAAAAGGTGACTATTTACCTGGACAAGGACCATAAAGATAAAAATTTTCTTAAAAAGGACAGAAAATGCTCTGTCCTTATTTCTTTGTATTATAGTTGAGGGAAAATTAAGAGCTAAAAATGCTTTTTCGTTCTTTAAAATGATATTTTCGTTCCTAAATTGACAATATTCAAATGAAATCTTGTATACTGAAATTGATAAAAAATTTTTATAAAAAACTGTAACGAAATCCAGTGTAAGTTGTTTTATATTTATGAAGAGGAAAAAATTAGTGAGGTGATAGTGTGTTTAAGAAATTTTTGTCTATTTTTGTGTTGACAATAATAATGGTGACATCACTTTCAACCACTGGTTTTGCGGATGATGGTATTTCAAAAAAATTGGTGACAAGTCCAGTAAAGCCCAATTGGATAGCCATATCCCAGTTTACTAACACATTCGATATATCATCAATGGGAAAATCAACTATCGACAGTGTATTATATGCTTTCAGCGTCGACAAAATCAGAATTGATGCGTATTTGCAACAGTACAAGAACGGAAACTGGGTGACAATCAAAAGTTGGTCAAACACATCGACAGATATTAGCTGCTCTATAAGTGAAATATGGTATGTAGAAGAAGGGTATTATTACAGGCTTGTCACAAAAGGTACAGTTTATAGAAATGGAGTTCAATTAGAACAAGCTAACTATACAAGCGACGCCCATTGGTACTAAAAGATGATGGATTGCAATTTACGGAAAGATAAAATGATGGAGTTGATATTGATGAACAATGACGCAATAAAGGTTCCCAGCATAAAAGAGCAGAGCATTACTCTAAAGAACACAGCAATTTATATTGAAAAATGCATATCGTATAGAAGCGAAAATATGTCTTTCGTAGAAGAAGAGATCGATGACACTGATAAGCATATCCTATCATCATTAGTCCGAAATGGTGTAAGGAAAGCAGTAATGGACGAAGTA
>JASBVU010000023.1 GCA_029960905.1 Thermoanaerobacterium sp. | reverse complement strand
GATGTTTCTTCTGCTGATGCTGATAAGCTTTCTGCATTACCTGCTACTCCTTTTATCGATTTGCTTATCTGCTCTATCGATGCTGATATCTGCTCTACTGAACTTGCTGTGCTTTCACTGTTTCCCGCTACTTGATTGATTGATGCTACCATTTCCTCTATCGCCGCCGATGTTTCTTCTGCTGATGCTGATAAGCTTTCTGCATTACCTGCTACTCCTTTTATCGATTTGCTTATCTGCTCTATCGATGCTGATATCTGCTCTACTGAACTTGCTGTGCTTTCGCTGTTTCCTGCTACTTGATTAGTAAGATTGTATAACTTTTCTAAAGAATTATTAGCCTTATCGACAAACTTAACTAATTGCCCTATACTTTCTTCTACATCATTAATCAATCCAGCTAACTCTTCAGTACCTATTTTGGTTGATTCTATTGTTGTTGACTGTTCTTTTAGTCCACTAAGTATCCTACTGGTTATATCTACAAATTTTCCTAATTTGCTGTCAATGTTATCTGCAGCATAAACCGCTCTCTTTAAATTTTCATGATATGTCGTACCTTTTATCAATTTTTTTGCAACATTTTCCTTAAGACTCATTGTTGTACCTCCTCAAATTTTTATTTAATATTTTATACAAATTTTTTGTCACAGATTTTTTTGGACGCAGTTGTTTTTACAATTCCAGCAACATCTAAAATACATGCTACATTTCCATCACCCAAAATAGTTGCTCCAGAAAAAATATCAAGTTTTCCTATGTATGAGCTAAAATTTTTAACTACAATTTCTTGATTGCCAATAAGTTCATCAACAACCAGTCCAAATCTTTTTTCGGCAATGCCTAAAATTACGATGATAATATTTTTATTTCTTCTCTTCCTAGGTACTTTAAAATAATCATGCAGCCAAATTAGTGAAATTGTTCTTTCTCTAATAATTACAACATCCTGCTTTTTAACTTTTTTTATTTCTTTTTCATTTAACCGTACAATCTCTATTACATTACTCACTGGAATAGCATATATTTCATTATTTATTCGTATTAAAAGTCCATTTAAGATAGCCAACGTCAATGGAAGTTTTATTATAAACTTTGTGCCTTCCCACTCTTTTGTTTCAACTTCTATAACTCCATTAAGTTTATTAATATTATTACGAACAATATCCATCCCTACTCCACGCCCAGAAATGTCACTGATACTTTGAGAAGTAGAAAATCCAGGTTTGAAAATTAGCTCTAAAATTTCTTTATCATTTAATAAGTCTGAATCCTGACGTGAAATTATTCCCTTTTCTAATGCAACTTCTTTAACCTTATTCAAATTAATTCCACGTCCATCATCTTGAACTATTAAAATAAACTGATTTTCTTGATGATACGCATTAACTCTTATAGTGCCCTTAGGATTTTTACCTGCTTTTAAGCGCTCATCAGGTGTTTCTATTCCGTGATCAGCAGCATTTCTGATTAAATGTACTAATGGATCTGCTAAATCTTCAATTATAGTTTTATCTAATTCTGTATCTTCACCTTCTATAACTAACTCAATTTCTTTATGAAGAGAATTTGCTAAATCTCTTACTAGACGTGGTATTCTGCTAAATAATTGTTTAATCGGCAACATACGAACTTTTAATACTAATTCTTGAAGCTCATTTGTTATCCTTGATATCTGATTCGAAATTTCCTCTAAATCCTCAAAAGAATTATCTGAATTATACCGCTCATGCAAAAAACTAACAATTTGAGTAATTCTTGATTTTTCAATTACAAGTTCGCCAACCATCTCCATCATTTTTTCTAATCTGCCTATATCCACTCTAACTGTTTGATTTGCCTTATTCTTTGTCTCATTTGTGTTTTGTCCTTCATAACCATTAGATTTTGTCACGTTACAGCCATTATCTGGTTGGCGATGTATTAAACTTAAATCAAACGAATCTGCATTAAAGCTTTCAATCTCCAACATTCTATCTAAGACTTTAACTTTTAATTCTTCTTTATCAAATTCAGTAATTAACAAATACGAAATACTTTCTACATCAATATTATCATTCATGTCTGTTATATCAGGTTCACTTTTAATAACGGTGCCCAATTGGTTTAAAAAATTTAAAATCAAAAAAGCACGTACAGTTTTCATAACGCAATCTTTTTTTAATTTCACTTCACATACAAACACATTTAAACCAGATGCTGCAGCTTGTTGTGCTTGAATTTGTTGTTCTAAATCGAGTTTAAATTCTTTATTTATTTCTGCATTTATAGTTTCTTTCAATAATTGATCGCCTGACATGTATTTGTGCAGCTCCGATAATGTTAAGGTTATGTCAGTTTTTATGTCATTCCCATTTGAAGAAAATTCCTCTTTAAGAGTTTTCAACTCATCTAAACATCTAAAAAGAACATCTATCACTGGTTTTATTACTTTGATTTTACCACTTCGTATCTTATCTAATACATCTTCCATTTCGTGGGTCAAAATTTTCATTTTTTCAAATCCAACTGCCGCAGACGATCCTTTTAGTGTATGTGCTACCCTAAATAATGTTTTTATTATTTCATCGTCATTTGCATTTTGCTCTAACTTAAGAATATTCTCTTCAAAAAGTTCCAGTTGCTCATCAACTTCGTCAAGAAAAGCTCTGATAAATTCCGGAGTATCATACAATTTATACACCCCCTGCCTGTCAATATTCCGCATTTAGCAATTTATCAATTTTCATTATTGCTATAACTTCGCCATCTTGTGTAATACCTAGCCCTTCAAAATAATTTCCATTTATTTCGTCTACTGTTTCAGGAGTCGGTTGAATATCGGAAAACTTTGTAACCTGAATTACTCTATCAACGATTGTACCAACTAGTTCGTCATTAAATCTTAATATTACGATACGTGTTGATTTAGTATCAGAATAATCTTCAAGTCCCAATATTCGATGTACATTAATGACTGGTACAATTTTTCCACGCAAATTTATAATACCTTCTAAATATGATTTGCTATTATGCAAATAAGTGATTTTTTTAAATCTGATAATTTCATACACTTCATTTATCTTTATTGCATATTTTTCTCCGCACAATTCACATACAACATATTGATAATCTAATAATTCATTCAAACCAAATTCCCTCCAACAAAATATTTAAGCAAGGTTCAGAAAGCAAATCATACTAAACTTTTAATATCTCTATTTGTAAATTTTGCTAAAAAGTTCTGCTATGTATGGATCAAATTGAGTTCCTGCATTCTTTTTTATTTCTAAAATTGCTTGATCAATTTTTAGCGCTTTTCTATATATGCGATCATTTGTCATAGCATCAAAGGCATCTGCAACTGACAAAATACGGCAAAACAATGGGATTTTTTCTCCTTTCAATCTATGAGGATATCCATTTCCATCCCATCTTTCATGATGGTGCAATATGTATTTTGCTATTGTTTTTAGCTCGGGTATATTTGAAATAATTTCATATCCTATTTCTGGATGTTTCTTTATTTCGGTCCAATCACTATCTGTCAACGGTTCACGCTTTTTTAAAACACTTTCGCTTATACCTATTTTGCCTATATCGTGTAATATTGCCAAAAGAGCTAATTCATTAAGTTCTTTCATTGAAAGGTTCATTTCCTTTCCAATAATAAAACAATAGTCTCTTAGCCTCTTAGCATGTTCCTCCGTTTCCCAACTTTTAAAATGTAGTGTGGCAAGAATTACATTGACAGCAGCACTGCGATGACTCTTGTTCATTATAAACTTTTGTCTATTCATTTCCTCTTCTGCATCTTTTATTGCTTGAATAATTGAATTTTTAGATCTACACTTTGAAGATATTCCAACAGCTACACTCAATTGTTCATTTTTTTCGCTTAATTTTATTTTAGTTGAAACAATTGTTTCAATTTTTTTTGCTGCATTTTCCATGTCGTTATCAGGCATGAGAATTAAAAATTCATCTTCTCCCCATCTTGCAATAATATCATTATTTCTCAAACCATGTTTTAACTCATTTGCAACACTTCTTAAAAGTTTGTCACCCTCTCTATACCCAAATGTATCATTAATCAATTTAATGCCATTAATATCTAGCATAACCACCGCCATCGAAGTCTTTTTAGAAGTATCTAATTCATTTAGCCTTTCTTCAACATATTTTCTGTTGTAAAGGCCCGTTAATGGATCATAAATATCCATTTCCGTATTTTTTGAATCCATGTCATGCTTTCAACTCCATCTCAAATAATATTTAATTTCATTAAACTTCACAATGATATTCATATTAAATTTTGATGCATCATCCTTTCTACTTTAATTCCATTAATTCGCAAATAAAAAAATAGGATAACCACATGGTTGCCCTATTTCAATTAGTAAGCTGGCAACCCGGCCATCTTAGCAGAATCTGCTTTAGACCCGTGGCTTTGCGTCCTTATCTTTCGATAAGTTTGCTCTTTTCAAGCTCATATTGTTAAATGTCAAACAACTTAAAATAATTTAATGTTAATGTAACAATATAATCATTTTGTTACATTTAATAAGCTCATAACATATTTGATAAATAAGCATTTAAAATAATTAATTTAGTATTTTTTAGATATATCTATATACAAATCAATGTATCTTTTTTATAATATCTTATGTGAATCATTATTTGATCATTATGATTAAATTTTTTGATATAAATTAATAATTTAGGAGGAAAAATTATGACGGTTGAACCTATACGAGATAAAATTAAAATAAAGCAAATGTATTATTATTTACAAGGTAAAGACCCTAAATACGGTTTACTTTTTAAATTTGGCTTAAATACTGGTTTAAGGATTAGTGATATTTTATCTATAAAGGTCAATGACATTTATACAAGCAATTACAATTTTCGTGAATATCTTACTATTAAAGAGAAAAAAACCGAAAAAGAGAAAAAAATTAAAATTAATGAATCATTAAAAAAGGAAATTGATAAATACATAAAATTAAGATGTTTAAAATATGATGATTATTTATTTCCAAGCAATAAAGGCGGACATATAGGAAGAATTCAAAGTTACAGAATCTTAACAGAAGCCGCTGAAACTGTTGTCGAAAATTTTGGTACTCATAGTTTGAGAAAAACTTGGGGATATTGGAGTTATAAAACATCGCGTTATAATATAGGCTTAATAATGGATACTTTTAATCATAGTTCTCAAAAAATCACTTTAAGATATATCGGCGTAAATCAAGAACAGAAAGATGAATTATATACATTGGTTCAATTTTAAGCAAAAATTGTTATAGAAATTTTTGTAATAAAATCTTTAAAATTTTTGCTATATTATGCAGGATTTTAGATTTTTTTGTCGAATAAGAGAATATGTTGTAATAAGTAACAAAATGATTATATTGTTACATAAGATACATACCAAATTTATAGTATTTTGGATATTCATGTAAGTCTGTAGATAGTTTATTTTTTGTTTGTATCCTTGCAATCCCTCCTGTATGAAACATTCAGTTTATTTGTTAATGTATATATCATTTTTGACAAATTTTTAGATAATTTAATTGTTAAATCAATCTAAATGTTTTCTTGTCTATCACAAAAAAGTTTAAAACCCATGGACTTATATCCATGGGTTTTCTTACTAAAACTTTTCCATAAACTCCCTAATTCTTTTTACCGCCTCTTTCAGATTGTCCATCGATGTGGCATAAGACATTCTTATGTATCCCTCGCCATGCTCACCAAATGCGCTTCCGGGCACTGCTGCAACTTTGGCTTCATATAAAAGCTTCTTGGCAAATTCTAACGATGTTAGTCCAGTCTCTTTAATCGATGGGAATATGTAAAATGCTCCTTTAGGTTCGAAACACTTAAAGCCCATATCAATTAAGCTTAAGTACAAAAATTTCCTTCTCTCATCGTATTTTCCCCGCATGAATTTTACATCATCATCGCCATTTCTTAAAGCCTCCAATCCTGCATATTGCGATTGGGTTGATGCGGAAGTGACATCGTACTGGTGTATCTTTGTCATGTGTTTTACAAAATACTCCGGTGCTGCTATATAGCCAAGCCTCCAACCAGTCATGGCATAAGACTTAGAAAAGCCATTTATCAAAACAGTCCTTTCCCACATTCCAGGCAGTGATGCAAAACTTACGTGCTTAAAGCCATCGTAGACCAGTTCAGAGTATATCTCATCTGTCACAACCAGCAAATCGTGTTTTAAAACCACCTCAGCCAATTTCACCATTTCATCATACGGCATGACAGCCCCTGTTGGATTATTGGGATATGGCAAAATCAAAACCTTCGATCTCTCCGTCACATACTTTTCTAACACATCTGCTTTTAAGACAAAGTTATCTTTTTCGTATGTAGGGACAAAAACAGATTTGCCACCAGCCAATTTTGTGCACGGATCGTAAGCCACAAATGACGGCTCAGGTATCAAAACTTCGTCTCCATCTTCTAAAAGAGTATTCAGTGCTATGTAAATGGCCTCTGTCGCACCGATTGTGACAAGTATTTCTCCATCAGGCTTATACTCTACATCGTAATTCCCTTTAAGATATTTTGATATCTCTTGCCTTAGCTCTATAAGCCCAGCATTTACAGTATATCCAGTTTTACCTTCTAATAATGAGGCATACGCTGCATCGATTATGTGCCTTGGAGTGACAAAATCCGGTTCTCCAATCGTCAGCGATATGGCGCCAGGCACTTCTTTTGCCATATTAAAAAAATACCTTATTGTAGATATCTCTATAGATTTTGCACGTTTCGAAACTCTATCTTCGAAATCCACTAAGCTCCCCCACTTTCAATAAAAACTCTTGATTCAATTATAATACACAATTTCAACAATTTAAAGCATCATAATTTTTTGTAAAACAAAAAAGCGGGATAAACCCGCCATTTCATTATAATTTTTATCCTCTCTTTTTTGTAGAAATATCTACCCATACTGCGATGACAAGAACCAACCCTTTTACTATAGTAAGTATTGAATAGTCAATGTTCATGAGGCTCATGCCATTATCAATGCTGGCCATTATGAGGGCGCCGAGTATCGCTCCCGGTACTGTACCTTCTCCACCTAAAGTACTAGCACCACCGATAATAGCAGATGCTATTGCATCAAGTTCAAATAGGTTTCCTGCACTGGTTGTTGCAGCATTTAATCTCGATGTCAAGACAATGCCTGCTATGGCAGACAAAATACCCATTATCAAGAATATGGTCATGTTGGTCTTTACTACATTTATTCCTGAATATACTGCAGCTTCTTTGTTTCCACCAATTGCATAAACGTACCTGCCAAATGTCGTATTATTTGCCACAAACGTCAAAAGAAGCACAAGTACCAGCACAATTAACACAGGAACAGGTATTCCTTCATAAGATATCATTACCCCTGTAAAAAGTGAAATAAGCACAATTACACCTACGATTTTAGAAATCTCTACGCTCAAACTTGGAACGCTTAAGCCGTATTTTATTCTGGAGTTGCGGTTATTTATGTCTATTATTATATACGCCAAAGATGCAATCACTCCCAAAGCTATGCTTAATGAAGGCGGAATGTAACCTTGTCCGACGATTCCAAAATCCTGATGAAGAGGTGAAATGGTAACACCTTTTGTTATAAGCAGTATGCCACCTCTAAATACCAGCATGGAACTAAGCGTCACTATGAAAGCAGGCACTTTTCTATATGCAATCCAGAATCCCTGCCATATTCCTATTATAAGACCTACTAAAAGGGTAATTATGATAGTCGGTATTGTGTTCCAATGGTATATAACTTGCAAGATTGCTGCTACAGCACCTGTAAATCCAGCCACAGAACCGACTGAAAGGTCTATATGTCCTGCAACGATTACTAAAACCATACCTGTAGCAAGTATTGCAGTTATTGACATTTGACGAGCCAACATCGATAAGTTTCTGGATGATAAAAAATCTCCGTGTGTAAGAACTGTAAATATGACCCATATACCTAAAAGGGCCAATATCATTGTATAAGCTCTTATGTCTATATTTAATTTTCTTTTTTCTACAGCTTCACTTTTTGCTTTGCTCTGTATCATAATTTAATTACCTCCAGTTGCACAGTGCATAATTTTTTCTTGGTCAGCTTCTTCAGTCAAAAATTCGCCGTTTATCTTCCCTTCATGTATTACCAATATTCTGTCGCACATGCCCAATATCTCAGGAAGCTCAGAGGAAATGAATACAACGCAGACTCCCATCTTTATAAGCTCATTCATTATGTTGTATATCTCAAACTTAGCACCTACGTCTATACCACGTGTTGGCTCATCAAGAAAGAGAACTTTAGGATCTGACATAAGCCATTTCCCTAAAACCACCTTTTGCTGATTGCCGCCACTTAAATTTCCGACCTTTTGCGCTAAAGACGGCGTCTTTATTTTAAGCTCATTTACGTATTTTTCGGCATGTTTGACTTTAGCATTGTTATTTATAACGCTGAACTTTGAAATCCGATCGTAGTTGGATAATGCAATATTTTCCTGCACATCCATGAGTGTAACAAGCCCAAATCTCTTCCTGTCTTCAGAAAGATATGCTATACCGTTTTTAATCGCTTCATTAGGGTTATTTATTGTAAGCTCCTTGCCCTCTAAATAAACTTTTCCTTCTTTTCTTCCTTTGTAAGCTCCAAAAATGCTGGAGAAAAGCTCAGTCCTACCTGCCCCCATAAGACCCGCTATACCTAATATCTCTCCTTTTCTAACGGAGAAACTTACGTTGTCAATTATCTTCTTATTAGGAATCTCAGGGTCATATACAGTATAATTTTTCACTTCAAGGACTACATCACCAACTTCGTGCTTCACCTTCGGGAAGCGCTGCGTAAGTTCACGGCCAACCATAAGTGATATAACCTTATTCATTGTGAAATTCTCTTTTTTATCAGATGTGATAGTTTTGCCATCTCTTAAGACTGTTATGCTATCTGCTATTTCAAAACTTCCTCCAACTTGTGGGAAATGTAAATACACGTAACGCCTCTTGATTTTAGATCTCTCAATATGTTCAGCAAGTGTTCAGCTTCACTCTCTGTAAGTGCGGATGTAGGTTCATCAAGTATCAGTATTTTTGCCTGTTTTGAAATGGCTTTCGCTATCTCCACCATTTGCTGGTGTCCTATACCTAAATTCATAACCTTTGTATAAGGATTTATGTCTATCTTCAACTCATTCAGAATCTTGCTGGATTCTGAGTATACCTTCAGCCAATCTATTACACCGTTTTTGACTGGCTCCTCTCCAAGAAAAATATTCTGTCCTACGGTCATGTATTTTACCAGCGTCAATTCCTGATATATAATAGCTATCCCGTTTTTCTCGCTATCTTTAATATTCGTAAAATGTTTTTCTTCCCCATCTATAATAATCTTTCCAGAATACGTGCCATAAGGGTAGACACCGCTTAATATTTTCATCAAAGTTGATTTGCCAGCACCATTTTCACCGCATAGTGCATGTATTTCGCCTTTTTTCACCTTCAGATTGACATTGTTTAAAGCTATAACACCTGGAAATTCCTTAGTAATATTTTGCATCTCCAATATATATTCACTCATAATATACCTCCAAGGCACTATGTCGCAAAGGGGAAGGCAATAAGCCTACCCCATTGTGTTTTTTAATTACCATATAAATCAGATTTTTTAAACCAACCGCTGTCAACAAGCTCTTTGTCGATGTTATCTTTTGTAATTACAACAGGTGTCAAAAGAAGTGATGGAACGTCGATCTTCTTATTGTTTACTGTTTTATCTACTTGTGGCAAATCTTTCACTTCTTTGCCCTGTGCCAATTGTACAGCTATGTCTGCCGCATTTTTAGCAAGTACGCGGACATCTTTGAATATGGTCATAGACTGCGTTCCTGCGATTATCCTCTTTGCTGCTGCTAATTCAGCATCTTGTCCTGTCACAGGAACTTTTCCATCTAATTTTTGCTCTGCCAAAGCTTGGATTATACCGCCTGCTGTGCCGTCATTTGGAGCAAGTATAGCATCTACTTTGTTTTTATTTGCAGTTAAAGCATTTTCAACCAATTTCAGCGCTTCATTTGGATCCCAGTCCTTTATTGCCTGATCAAACACTATCTTTATGTCGCCTTTGTCTGCCAAAGGTTGAATGTACTTCATAGCACCTTGCTTAAACAGCGTTGCGTTGTTATCAGTAGGCGCTCCTGCAAATACGAAGTAATTTCCCTTTGGAACTAGCTTTGTCAAATACTCTCCTTGAAGCTCTCCAACCTTTTCATTATCGAAAGAAATGTACACATCGGGATCAGAATTTAAAATAAGTCTGTCGTAAGATATAACTTTTATTCCTGCTTGATGTGCTTTGTCAACCAATGTTGCCGCAGATTCCGCATTTTGTGGGTCTAACACAAGCACGTCTATGCCTTGTGTGATAAGGTTTTCTACTTGGCTGTTTTGAAGATTTTCATCGTTATTTGCACCCTGTGTCAATACCTCTGCACCTAATTTCTTAGCTTCTTCTTCGAAAGCAGCCTTATCCTTTTGGTACCTTTCCTCCCTCATTGTAGGCAGCGAAAAACCTATCTTTATCTTTTTTGTTGTGTCTGATGATTTGTTTGAGCTAGAAGAATTAGATGAATTTGAAGAAGTTGTCGTGCTGCCGTTGTCTTTTGTGCTTTGGCATCCAGCAAATATCACTGACGCTGCCAATACAAAGACCAGCAAAAATGCTAATAGCTTCTTTGATTTAAACATTATGCATCCTCCTCTTTAATATTTTCGCTATATATAATTCTACAAACATTTTCATTTCGCCTCTAAACCATTTTTTGTTTTCATTCATTTTTTTGCTTTAAATAATTTTATTCAAAATTTTATCTGGATTATTTTAAGACAAAAAAATAAAGGCTTTTAGCCTTAAGAAAATCAGTTCATATACCTGTACACATCATCGCGGCTATGAAAGCCATCTTTAATCACAGTATCGTCTATGTTTGTCTTGTCAACTGCGATTGGCTCCAGCTTGTAATATGGAACATTGTACTTCCCATCGTAAATCATATTGCCTACGTTTAATTTCTCTCCTTTTGCCAATTTCACCGCCAACTTTGCTGCATCACCCGCCAGCTTGTCAAGTGGCTTGTATATGGTCATAAGCTGAGTCCCCTCTATTATTCTCTGACATGCAGCAAGGTCAGCATCTTGCGCCACAACAGCCACCTTACCTGCTAACCTGTGTTCTGACAATGCTTCAATTATGCCATTTGCCAATCCGTCGTCACCGGCAATTATGGCATCTACCTTGTAATTTTCCTGTATATATTTTTCAGTAGATTGAAATGCGTACTCTGACATCCAGTTTGGGGACCATTCCTCCCCTAATATGCGTATGTCGCCGCTTTTAACCTTTGGAAGCAATACGCTGTCATACCCTTCTTTAATCATCTTTGTGTTATTGTCATTTGTCGCACCGTTTATTATGAGATAGTTGCCTTTTGGATACCTTTCAACAAGGTATTCTGCCATTAACTTTCCGACCTTTACATTATCAAATGAAATGTATAAATCTACATTTGAATTTAAGACAAG
>JASBVU010000570.1 GCA_029960905.1 Thermoanaerobacterium sp. | reverse complement strand
ACAGCTCCAAGTATTGCTGAACCTAAGGCAACTGCTTGACTTGATGAAGATACTTTTATATTGACGCCTAATACGTCTGCATAAATCTGCATCAATAATGGATTTTTTACAGATATACCACCACATGCATAAAGATTATCAATTGTAACGCCATATTCATTGAAAGTTTCAATTATCACTTTTTGTCCAAATGCAGTTGCTTCAATTAAACTTCTATATATTTCTTCAGGTTTTGTTGACAATGTCAGCCCTAGAATTAACCCAGATAAATTAGCATCAACTAATATTGATCTATTGCCATTAAACCAATCTAAACAAACCAATCCAGATTCTCCAGGTCTTAATTCTGCTGCTTTTTCATTTAAATAGTCAAATACACTCAAATTCTTCTCTTGAGCTTCTATATAATAGTTATATGGAACGCAATTTTTCACATACCAATCAAAGATATCACCTACTGCTGGCTGACCAGCCTCATAACCGTAATAACCAGGTATTACACTATCTTTCACAACTCCTGAAATCCCTGGTACTAATACTTCTTTATCTGATATTGTTATATTGCATGTCGATGTACCAATTATTAAAACCATATCACCTTTTTTACTCGCACCAACTGCCGGGAATGCTACATGCGCATCGACTGATGCAACTGCAACAGCAGTATTTTCTGTTAACCCTAATTTATTTGACATTTCTTTTGTCAAAAAACCTGCTCTCGCACCTATTGGAACAACGTCACCTTTTATTTTCAATTCAACGAAATTCTCGAGAATTGGATTTAACTCCTTTAAAAATTCCTTTGAAGGAAATCCAAGCTTATCATTCCACATAGCTTTAAATCCAGCAGCACAACAATTTCTATTTAATACATCAGTCAATTTAAATACAATCCAATCACCGGCTTCAATAAAAGTATAAGCTGCATCATATATTTTTGGACTTTCATCGACTATTTGCATCACTTTTGGAATAAGCCATTCAGATGATATTTTACCACCATATAGATTTAAAAATGGTTCATTCCTCCTTTTGGCTATTTCATTCAATCTATCTGCTTCATATTGTGCTGCATGATGTTTCCATAATTTTACCCAACTATGAGGGTCATGTCTAAATTCTTCTTTATTGCATAATGGATCGCCATTTTTGTCAATAGGAAGAATAGTACATGATGTAAAATCTATACCTATTCCAATTATATCTTCTGATTTTACACGTCCTTCTCTTATTACTTTTGGAATTATCTCATATATAGCCTCTAAGTAATCATTAGGATCTTGTAGTGCCCAATCATCTTTAAGTTTTATGTTTAAATCTGGCATATAATCCTGTATAACACCATGTTTATACTCACTTACAGCAGTTGCAACTTCCTGACCATTTATTACATTTACTAATAGTGCTCTAGCGGATAATGTTCCAAAGTCGAGTCCAATTACATATTTATCCACTATATGCCCCCCTTTCACAAACAAGTAAGTATGAATTTATATAACTTATTTTTTTCCGTAGAGCGGTCCAAAGTTTTCGCATGCCCTATAGTCAGCACTTTCTTTGTCCATACCAAAAGCGCTCCATGCACTTGGCCTAAATATTTTTTCTTCTGGAACATTATGCATGCAAACAGGTATCCTAAGAATTGATGATAAAGTTATTA
>JASBVU010000022.1 GCA_029960905.1 Thermoanaerobacterium sp. | reverse complement strand
AAGACGACATAGTGGATGATTTTTTTGTAGTTTAAGAAAAAATTTTTTTAACCGATATATTAAATTAGAGGAGGTGATAGCATGAAAAAGATGGTGGCTATTGCGCTTTCAGTGGCAATTGTTGCGGGTTCTATATCGCTTGTTGCTGCAAAACCAAGAGAAAATCATAGAAACGCTTTAAGACAATCAAGTGTTGTAACTGTAAAAAGTGAAAATAGACAAGAAGTATCTTTTGGCAAAAGCAATGAGGCAGATTACTCATGGTATCATGGAAAAGTCAGGGCTAAAGGTAGAGAAGTTAAATTTGATGTTGCTCCTGTAATCAAAAGTGGCACGATGCTTATTCCAGTCAGAGCTGTTGTTGAAAGTTTAGGCGCAAATGTAAATTGGGATGCTGCAACAAATACTGTTACTATAACAAAAGATGGTACGACAATTGTCTTTGACTTAAACAGCTCAAAAGTGTACGTCAATGGCAGCGAAGTGACTTTAAGTATGCCGGCAATGGAAATAAGCAATAGGACTTTTGTGCCGATAAGATTTATAGCAGAAACACTTGGAGTAAATATAAATTACGACGATAAAACAGGCGATGTCGATATAGAAGATGAAAGTCAACAAGGAAGTACAGTTTCTCAAAGTGTTTATGGACAGACGGATGACACTGTATCGCAAGGTGTCTACGGTTCTGATGATACGGTTGTAAATAGTGTGTACGGTGAACAATACTAACAGTGATGAATAATGACTAAAAAACATAATGGAAACACAAAAAGTTGTAAGTCCATATTACAAAAATGGATTTGCAACTTTTGCTTTATTTTTTGGAATTATATAAGATATTGAAGACAATTATGCATTATGATACTATATTTTTAGATTTTAGAGAAAGAGTGAATGTTGATGAATGGTGAACAGTTGGAAACAAAAGAAAAGATTTTAAATGCGACAATTGACATAGTTGGAATGAAGGGAGAGGCAACGATTAGAGAGATTACTGAAAAAGCCGGTGTCAATGTTGCATCGATTAATTACTACTTCGGCAATAAAAACAACCTGCTGAAAGAAGTAGAGAACTATTATGCAGAGAAACTTTTAAAATCAGGTTATGATATTTTATTGGATACAAGTTTGATGCCGCAAGATAAACTTTTTAAGTGGGCACTAAATTTAATAGAATACATGTACAAGTACCCGGCATTGATTTCTATAATTGTCAAATTGACACATGATGATAAAAGCTACAATCCGGTAATCATAAAAAAGATATATTTTAATGATGAAGTGCAAAAGATAGTTGAAACTATTATTAAAGACATAACAAAAATTGAAGATAGCAGAATTTTGAATTTCAAATATCTCCAGCTTTTTTCAGGAATTTTAGGTACTGTTATAAATCACATTGTAGTAAGTATATATGGTGATAAAAAAAGCATTTTAAATCTAAGCGATCCTGAAGAATTAAGACAGTACTTGATGCTTTTAATAGCCAGCATTTTAAGGTAAATATTTCATTGTCATTTTTATATTTTTAAGCATAGAATATTGATTAAATAGTCTTATTGTGCTAAACTTAAAACAAATATTTTAAACGGTTGTTTAATAATATAAGCGGGAGTAGATGTAAATGGGAAGCTTTGTAGAAGTTACAAACCTTGTAAAAAGGTATAAAATGGGGGAGATAACCATCACTGCTGTATCTGGGGTAAGTTTCAATATAGATAAAGGGGAATTTACAGTTATAGTAGGTGAAAGTGGAGCAGGTAAGACGACGATTCTTAATATGCTTGGTGGAATGGACACATGTGATGAAGGACAAATAATTGTAGATGGAAATGACATAAGCAAATACAATCAGCGGCAGTTGACGACTTACCGCAGGAAGGATATTGGGTTTGTGTTTCAATTTTACAATCTGGTTCCGAATCTTACTGCTTTGGAGAATGTAGAATTGGCAACGGATATTTGTGATAATCCAATGGACCCTGTAGAAGTGCTTAGAGATGTAGGACTTTCTGAAAGACTAAATAATTTTCCTTCGCAATTGTCAGGTGGTGAGCAGCAAAGGGTGGCCATAGCCAGAGCACTGGCAAAGAATCCTAAATTGTTATTATGTGATGAACCGACAGGTGCATTAGATTATAAGACTGGTAGGGCGATTTTAAAGCTATTGCACGATACCTGCAGAAGATTAGGAATGACCATCATAATAATAACCCACAATAAAGCGATTACACCAATGGCAGATAAGGTTATAAGCCTTAGAAATGGAAGTATCGATAAGATATCTATTAATGATTCTCCAGTGCCTATAGAAAGGATAGAATGGTAAATGGGAAAATCCTTGATGAAAGATATATTTAGGGAAATAGCCAATACAAGAAAGAGATTTTTGTCATTGTTTTTTATCGTGTTAATGGGGGTAGGCGTTTTTGGCGGAATAAAAGCAGCCAGTCAGGACATGAAGCTTACTGCTACAAAATACGCTGCTGATTATAATTTATTTGATGTGCAAATATTGTCTACAATGGGTCTTACAAATGATGATTTGAATAGCATAAAATCTGTAAAAGGTGTACTATCAGCATATCCGTTTTACACGGTTGATGCTGTGGTGGATAAAAATAATAAAGGGTTTGTAGTAAAAGTCATAAGTGTAGATCCAGTTAAAATTAAGAATGATAAAAATTATGTAAATAAACCTAAACTTTTAGAAGGCAGATTTCCTGAAAACAATTCTGAGTGTGTGGTGGAGACAAAATTTCTTAAAGACTTAGGATTTTCAATAGGTGATACTGTAAGTATAAATTTGGATTCACAAAGCCAAGACAATATAAAAAGCAAAAAATTTAAAATAGTAGGTGTAGTTGAAACGCCTTATTACATCTCAAGAGACAGAGGTTCCAGCAATGTCGGAAATGGACAGATACAGGCTTTTATGATGGTACCTCAATCTGACTTTTCAATGGATGCGTACACTGAAATAGATGTGCTGGTAGATGGTGCAAAGAAATTTTCCACATTTTCAGATGAATACTACAATTTTATTAGCTCAGTAAAAGACGATTTAACGAAATTAGGAGAAGTGCGTAGCGAAATTAGATATGAAGAAATTAAAAATAAAGCACAAAAGGAAATTGACGATGCTAAAAAAGCCCTTGAGGACAAAGAAGCCAATTACAACAAAGAATTGGCTGATGCTAAAGCAAAGCTTGATGAGATAAAAATTGCACTTCAAAATTCTCAAATTCAGTTGAATCAAAAACAAGCCAGTTTTAATGAACAAATGGCTTTAAATCAGGAAAAAATTGATGATGGGAAAAGGCAGATCGCAGAGACACAGGCGAGTATATCACAGAATGAAATAGATTTAAATAATGCAGAAGCTGAGATACAGGCAAAAGAAAAAGAATTAAATTATGATGAAAACATAAAAAAATTAAGTTCGATGTACGATGAGCTCAATAGTTCCCTAAATCAATTGAATTCTGAGATAAACAATAACCCATCTTTGAAAGATCAGCTAAAACCAAAGGTAGATGAATTAATGGGCAAATCGTAAGTGTATCAAAACAAACAGATGCATTAATGCAAACAAAAAAGCATTGGATGAGAATATGGCGCAGTTAAATGAAAAGAAGTCGCAGCTTGAGAGTGCCAAAGCGCAATTGGCTGCGTCAAAGGATAATATAAAAGAACAGGAATTGGCTTTAAGTAAAGCCAAAATTCAAGGTCAAATGCAGATAGATAACGCAACAAAACAGCTAAACAATGCCTTTCTTACGCTCAATGATAATTATAAGAAATACGAGGCTAATAAAGCAGAATTTGATAAACAGATAAATGATGCCAAAGCCAAAATTGCCTCTTCGGAAGAGAAACTTAAAGATTTAAAAAAGCCCACATGGTATGTATTAGATAGAAAATCTAATATAGGTTATGTAGAGTATGGGGATGAAGCAGACAGGATAAAAGCATTAGGAAATGTATTTCCGACCATCTTCTTCCTTGTTGCAGCATTAGTTAGCCTCACTTCTATGACCAGGATGGTGGAAGAGCAGAGGACGCAAATGGGGATTTTGAAAGCATTAGGCTATGGCAGGTTTGCAATAATGTTTAAATTTGTCGTTTATTCGTCTGTTGCAACAATATTAGGTGGATTTGCAGGTTTGCTTTTGGGTTTTAACATATTGCCGAGAATAATTTTCAATGCGTATGGGATGATGTACACATTGCCGCCTGTAATTACAGAGTTTAATCTATATTACGCTGCCATAGGAATTTTTGCTGCACTTGTGTCTACTACGGTTGTTGCAGCACTGGTGTCCTTTAATGATTTAAAAGAAGTTCCTGCATCGTTAATGAGGCTTAAAGCGCCGATGGCAGGTAAGAGGGTTTTATTAGAAAACATAAGATTTATTTGGTCTCGACTTGATTTTATGCAAAAGGTAACTGCCAGAAACATATTCAGGTATAAAAGAAGATTTTTAATGACTGTAATAGGTATAGGTGGATGTACTGCACTGCTTCTTACCGGGTTTGGAATCAGAGACTCAATAAATATCATCGTGGATAAACAATTCAATGAAATCTTCAGATATCAAATGATAACGACTTTTAAAAGTGACGCTTCTAAGACAGATCTAAAAGAGCTTTCTGCAACTATAAATAATGACAAAAATATAAAGGAAAGCATCATGCTTAGTCAATCCAGCGTGGACGTTACAAGAGGTAAAGTTAAAAAAAGCGCATTTCTAGTCGTCACTGGCGATAAGGAAAAATTTAAAGATTTTATAGTCTTAAGAAGCAGAACTACTGGTGATAAAATACCATTGACAGACGATGGAGTTGTTGTAACTGAAAAGTTTGCAAATATGCTTGGAGTGATGAGTGGCGATTATATCTATTTAAACACCGGTGATGGCAGGAAAGCAAAAGCAAAAGTAATCGGCATAGCAGAAAATTATTTGCAGCATTATATTTATATGAGTTCTTCTTTGTACGAAAAGCTATTTGATAAAAAAATAGCTTCAAATGAGATATTGTCGAAGATTGCTGACAGTTCAAGCACAAAAGAAGATGAGCTGTCTCAAAGAATATTGAAATCAAAAGCAGTAATGACGGTCAATTTTATATCATCTGTTAAAAAGACATTTCAAGACGTTGTAAATAACTTGCTGTCGGTTGTGTTGGTTCTGATTGTATCTGCAGGTACGCTTGCTTTTGTGGTCCTCTACAATCTGACAAATATCAATATAACAGAAAGGATAAGAGAGCTTGCCACAATGAAAGTTCTGGGATTTTATGATGAAGAAGTTTCTCTGTACGTCATGAGAGAGAATTTTATCTTGACAATCATCGGAATTTTATTAGGGTTTGTGATGGGTGTTTTTCTTCACAGGTATCTCATGTCCACCGTAGAAGTTGATATATTGATGTTTGGAAGAAATATAGAACCGATGAGCTTTTTGTATTCTGCACTTATCACAATGGGATTTTCTATTCTTGTAAGCATCGTAGTGCACTTCCAACTTAAGAAAGTCGATATGGTTCAGTCATTAAAAAGTCCAGAGATTGATTAACTAAGCTATTTTGCTGCCATCAATGTATTGTGGCAGCATTATTTTTATTGATGTATTCTATATATTAATTTATAATGTTAATAAGAATTTATTAAATCTCTATATGTAAAGGAGTGTATCTATATGCCTATAATCAATTCAATTACAAAAGAAAAACTAAGTGACAATGTAAAAAATGCTATAAAGAAAGAGTTTGCATCTATGATGATGGATATTGCCGGCAAAAGCGAAAATTGGTTAATGGTGAGATTTGCAGAAGGCGATGATTTGTATTTCCACGGAGAGCCTTTAGATAAAGGTGCAATCGTAGAGATACAGTTAATAGGAAAACTGACTAAGGAACAAAAGGAAAAGATTTCAGCAAGAATTTGCGATATTTTTGAAAATAATTTAAAATATCCTAAGGACAATGTGTACATAGTCATTCAAGAATTTGCCGGTGAAAATTGGGGATACAATGGCAGCACATTTTAAAGGTGAAAAATTATGTCTGATAAAATAAATTTTAATGTTATAAAGCCTATTGATGAGGTTAGATATCTTACTGCTGATAATGCATCAAGGTATCGCCTCATCATGCGATATTTTTACCAGAACTATGAGCGGCTTAGATACTGGCTAACAAAAGAGGATGTTTATAATTATGTAAAAGGTTTTGATTTGTTTTACGACTATACATTGGATAAGTGCGAGCAGGATTTAAAGTCTCTGACAGAGTGGAAAAACTTGATAGCTGAGCAGGACACTGGAAGAGCTCAATCTGCAGAAGAATTTAAAAATAAGAAATTTAGATACATGCTTAGCGAGTATTCGATAGAGATAGAAAGGATGACAATTAATCTAGAAAAAATAAAAGGCTATGGTGGTTCCCTAGAGCCATCTTTATTTCAGAGATTGTATGAAAACTTAAAGAAAATTGATGACATATCCAAAAGCGATGACTTAGACACTGTATATAGATGGTGGAAAGATTTTACTTCTGATTTTGAAAATATTTATCACAATGCTATAGACTACATTGCTAGTTTGCAAAGTTCAAATGCAGATGAACTTATGAAGACTGATGCTTTCTTAATATACAAAGACAAGCTTACAGAGTATTTAAGAGGATATATAAAGGATCTACAGAGGTTCTCTCAGGTTATCGTATCGCTGCTAAATAAAATTGATAAGAAGTCATTAGATGGTATCGTAGAAAAATTGCTGCTTTATGAGGAGAATATACCGAGGCTGGATAAAGACTTTGATATTAATGACGTCAAAGAAAATATATTAAGCAAGTGGGAGAACATAGTATTTTGGTTTAGAGGAAATGGCGATGAAGATAGTGAAGCATATAGGCTTCTTGAGATATCAAATGAGATAATAAGAAAGATTACAATGTATGCAGCTAGAATTTCTGAAAACAGGTTAAGGACTGCCAGCAGGAAAAGCGAATATATAAAGCTTTCAAAGATATTTGCAAATAACGATGACATAGGCTATGCTCATAAGCTTTCATCAGTCGTGTTTGGAGTTTTTCACACGCGACATTTATATGGCGATTTTGACAAAAAGACCGAAAGCATAAATGAAAGCGTGTGGGATGATGTGCCATGTAAATTTTTGATAAGGCCAAAGACGAGAAGTTATACACAATCCACAAAGACAAATGCTATAATAGATAGGGTAGAAGAAAAAGAGATGTGCTTAAAACAGTACCTTGAAGAAAGACACAGTGAGATTGAGGAAATATCAAAGTATATAATTGACGGCAAGATTGTGCTGAGAGAGTTGCCAATAATAAAGCCTTTTATAAGGACAACCCTTTTAAGCTGGATCAGCAAATCCTTAAGTCAGCCTAAAAATATAGCTAAATCAGAAGATGGCAGGACATACAAAGTCAGTATTTCAAGAAATAAGGTAATAACTTTAAATTGTACAGACGGTGTCCTTGAAATGCCTGATGTAACGATAGAGTTTTTAGATTGATATGGTGGTGTTTTTAGTTGGAGGAGCTTGAGATACTTTTAGAGAACTTTTGGGTTACAAAAGATGACACAGAAATGTTTAATAGAATACGTGACAATGAAAAGAAATTAAGATCATTTGTAGAGGATAAGTTAGGATATCGGCTTATCGTAAATCCACTTCTTATAAAGCTAGAGAAGATACCGGGTGATGCTGAAGAGTGGATGGGAATCGAAGAATTTCAAAGTTCGATGGACTATGCATTTTTATGCCTGCTTCTTGCATTTTTAGAAGATATGGGGGTAGGTGACCAATTTATACTTTCAAATATAACGGAGTATATCGAGATGCAATATGATGGCATAGAAAGTGTTGACTGGACCCTTTTTAAGCATAGAAAATCCCTTGTCAGGGTACTTAATTTTGCAGAAAAAATGAAAATGATAAAAGTCGATGATGGAGAGCAGGAAAGATTTGCTGATAATCGTGATATAGAGGTTTTATATGAAAATACAGGGCTTTCTAGGTATTTTATGAGAATTATGAGCAGCGAAATAAGCGAAAAGATGACAATGGAAGATTTTATGAAGGACGATAGGTATGAGGATAATAAGGTTCTTGAGAGAAGGCATAGAGTTTACAGAAAACTTCTTTTATCTCCAGCCGTTTACTATGAGGGACCTGACGATCAAGATTTTATCTACATAAAAAATTATAGAAATACAATAGAAAAAGACTTTGACGATTATCTCGATGCGAAACTACACATTCATAAAACATCTGCGTATATAATTTTCAATGAAAACAAGTTTGCAACATCTTATTTCCCAGACAATAAAAATATATCTGATATAGTGCTTCAAATCGCGTATGTTTTGAGAGAGATGATAGATTCAGGCAATTTAAATATAGGAGTAGATGACTGCATTGAAATTACAGAAGGACAATTTATGAATATCATATCCGATGTGAAGAATAGGTTTAAAAGCGGATGGAGCAAGATTTACGCTGATATGAATGATGAAAAATTATTTGATGAGGTTACGGAGTTTATGGAAAGTTGGAAAATGGTAATATACAATGATGATACCCACTCGTATACTTTGATGCCGATCTTAGGCAAGTTTATTGGTGAATATCGAAGTGATTTTAAAGGAGCAATTCAAAATGGATGATAGATGGATAATTAATAGAGCTGGTCTTCTTAACTTTTGGTATTATGATGATGAAGTATTTGAATTTTCTGGAGGAAGGCTTCTTCTAAGAGGTTCTAATGGTTCAGGAAAATCTGTAACTATGCAGAGCTTCATACCTCTTCTTTTAGATGGCAATAAAAGCCCTGAAAGGCTGGATCCATTTGGCTCAAGAGCCAGAAGGCTTGAAGACTATCTTTTAGGTGAAGAAGATGTGAATGGAATTGACGAGAGAACCGGTTACCTTTATATGGAATTTAAAAGAGGTAATAAAGATAATTATATCTCTGTAGGTATAGGCCTTAAGGCAAAGAGACATCAAAGCATGGACTTTTGGGGATTTATCATTAAAGATGGACGGCGGATTGGCATTGATATATTGCTTTATAAGTTAGAGACAGGTATCGATGGCAAGAGAGTCAAAATACCTTTGTCAAAAAAAGAGCTTAAAAATTGCATTGGAAGCGGCGGAGAAGTAGTTGATACGCAGCGAGAATACATGGAACTGGTAAATAAAAATATATTTGGCTTTTCAAGCATTGATGACTATGATGAACTTATAAAGCTTTTAATACAGCTTAGGAGTCCAAAGCTTTCTAAGGATTTTAGACCAACGGTTATATACGATATATTGAGAGCATCTCTTTCATCTTTGACAGATGACGATTTAAGACCTATGTCTGAAACAATAGAAAACATGGATCAAATAAAGCTGCACCTTGATTCACTGAATAAAAACATGAAATCTTTAAAAAAGCTAAAAAATGAATACGACAGGTATAATAAGTTTATGCTTTATTATAAGGCAGAGAAACTTTTAATGCAGAAAAATGAGCTTTCTAAAGTACAAAAACAAAGCGAGGAAATAAGGCAAAGTATTGAAAAAAATAATCAGGATGTTTTGATGGGGGAAGATAAAATATCGGAACTTGCAAGCGAGCTTCAGGCATTGAAAAATAAAGAAATTCAATTAAGGAAAAACGATGCCTTTAATACACAAAGAGAACTTGTTGAAGAAGAAAATATTTTAAAACAATATAGAAAAGACAAGGATTTAAAAGAGGTTCAGCTTAAAAAGAAACAAGAGAGATATTTTGAAATAGAAAAGGAATTAAAAGAACTGGAAGGCAAAATATATACGATTGACGAAAAAATAAAAGAAAATCTTTTGGATATGGCTTCTATATCTGAAGAAGTCAATTTTGATGAGCATAGCTTCTCAGAAGAAGAATTGAAGAAGTCGTATGGCAAAGATTTTGACTTTGATTTTTGGAACAATTCATTAAAAGAACATATATGGAAAGTAAGGAAGGCATTAGATGCCCTTAATGACGAGGCAGAGGCAAACCAAAAGTACAATGATGCATTGATGGAAGAAGATAGGTTGAGAAAGGCAAATGAGGATTTAAAGCGAAAAGTCAATGAAATTGAGATTTTGTTTGATGAAGAAAAGAACAGGTTCATCGACAAAATTTATGATTGGTCAGATACGAATAAACTTTTGAAGCTTAATAGAGAGGACATCGAAAAACTTGCCAGGATTGTGCTGTCATACGGTGAGACAAGCGTCTATGAAGATCTGATATCATCTATAAGGAAGCCATACGATGATATCAGAGGAAGACTTCAGATGGATATGCTTAAAGTTAAAAATGAGTTGGACTTAAAAAATTCTCAGCTTGATGAGAAAGAAGAGGAATTAAGAAAATGGAAAGAGACGGAGGATCCGGAACCAGAGCGCAATACAGAAGTTTTAGAAAACAGAAAAAGACTGGATAAAGAGAAAATTCCATATGTACCGCTTTATAAAGCGATTGATTTTAAAAATGATATAGATGATGATACAAAAGGAAATATCGAATCAGCTCTTATAGATATGGGAATCTTGGATGCACTTATTGTGCCAAGAAGCAATTTAGATAGAGCAATGAAAATGGATAAGGACATGGCAGACAAGTATATTGCTCCGGGGACTTTTAACATGAAGCTTAATGTATTGCAATATTTTAATGTTGTCGATTCAAATAGCGGTGTCAGCTTAGATGAAATTTCAGATGCCTTAAGCAATGTATTTATCTATGAGGAAGAGAATGCAACATATATAAATGATGATGGCACGTATGGAATAGGCATTTTAAAGGGGAAAGCAGCAGGAAATTCAAAGTCGAGGTATATAGGCTTTGAGTCGAGACGGCGCTTTAGAGATGAAATGATATCATCCATAGCTAAGGAAATAAGCATCATAAAAGATGAAATAAGGGAACTTATCGACAGACAATTGTCAATTAAATCTCAATTAGACGACATAGATATAGAATACAAAAATTTCCCGAGAAAAGATGATTTGGAAGAAGCACTAAAGGAATTGAAAGAAGCGCAATCTAATCAAAAATTTACGGAAATTAAATTAAACGATGCAACAATTGCTGCTAAAAAGCTTTTTGATGTGCTTCAAGAAAAGAGAGCAGTTGTAAGGAGATTGACATCGGGAATCGGCATTCATGCGGATGTGAAATCTTACGAAGATGCTTTAGTTCAGTTAGATGAGTACAAAAATCTCCTACAAAAATTACAGATAAATTACAATACTTATACTGCTGTTTTAAGAAGCATAGAGACGAGAAAAATGCAGAAACAGGATATCGAGTATGACATTGATAATTACAAGTTTGAGATTGATGTAATAGACACAAAGATAAAAAACAGCATAGAAAAGATCAATGTATTAAAAGAAACCATTGAGAAACTTGGTATAGAGGACCTTCAAAAGGAGCTTTCACAGTGCATAAAAAGGATTGACGATATACCAAAGGAAATAAATGATTTAACTGCTAAAACTGCTGCACTTAAAGAACGAGTAGTCCTACAAGAAAAAGAATATGAAAGATTGAAAGAAGAATTAAGAAAAGATGAGGATAT
>JASBVU010000569.1 GCA_029960905.1 Thermoanaerobacterium sp. | reverse complement strand
TCAGCTATTCTCGACGAGGATTTTAATGTTATAAGCGCTATAAATTGTCCCAATGATTACTTAGGACCTGGAACAGGATATAGGATTGACAAAGATAGATGGGAAGAGATAAAGAATATTCCTTACACCATTAATCCTGACAATTTGTAAAGATGGTGAAAAAATGTATGTGGATGAAAACTTATTAAAAGAAATAACTAAACGTGTTATAGAAGAAATAAATAAGAAGCAAAAAACTGATGACGTGCCTTCGTATTTTATAGAAAATGGGATTGCTCATAAAGGTAAAAATATAAAAGAAGTCGTTATAGGTATTGGGCCTGCATTTGGAAAGCATATAAAAAAGACTATAAATGGACTTGATCATAAAGATGTAATAAAAGAAATAATTGCAGGCATCGAAGAAGAAGGCATGGTTCCTAGGATTGTGAGAGTTTTAAAGACGTCTGATGTTGCATTTATAGGCAAAGAAGCTGCTTTATTAAGTGGGTCAGGCATAGGTATAGGCTTACAATCAAAAGGTACGACAGTGATTCATCAAAAAGATCTATATCCTTTAAGCAATCTAGAACTGTTTCCACAAGCTCCACTGTTAAATTTAGAATTATACAGGGAAATAGGCAAAAATGCAGCAAGGTATGCTAAGGGTATGATGGTAAAACCTATTTTAATTCAAAATGATTACATGGTGAGGCCTAAATATCAAGTGAAAGCCGCAATAATGCATATAAAAGAGACAGAAAGAATATTGAAAAATGCTCAATCAGTCGAATTGGCGATAGATTTGTAAAGTAGGGATGATGAAAATGGACGAATATCCTTTGTCAAAAAGTGCTTTTGATAAATTAGTGACAAAAACAGGTAAACATTTAAATGAAATAAATATTGAAAATGTAATGATGGGAAACGTAAAACCTGACGATATTAAAATTTCAAAAGAAGTACTACTAATGCAAGGAAAAATTGCAGAAAGATACGGCAGACACCAGATGAAAGAGAATTTTACAAGGGCATCGGAGCTTACAGATGTTCCAGATGAAAAGATTCTGGAAATATATGAGAGCTTAAGGCCGTTTAGATCCACAAAGGAAGAGCTTATAAATCTTGCCTATGAATTAAGAGATAAATATAATGCTACTAACTGTGCAAACTTGATACTTGAAGCTGTGGAAGTATATGAAAAAAGAAACATTTTGAGAACTTAAAGGGGCTTTTTAGATGAAACTTATAGCAGGTGTTGATATTGGCAATTCTACAACAGAGGTATGTATAGCCGCTATTAAAGATGACAATACATTAGAATTTTTAAGCAGTTCCTTGACAGCAACAACAGGTGTAAAAGGCACTGTAGACAATGTGACAGGGGTTATAAATGGATTGACTGAGGCTTTAAAAAAGATTGATAAGAATATCAGTGATTTAAGCCTTATTAGAATAAATGAAGCTGCTCCAGTTGTCTGTGGTGCTGCTATGGAGACAATAACGGAAACTGTTATCACAGGCTCCACTATGATAGGTCATAATCCATCGACGCCGGGTGGCGTTGGACTTGGAGTAGGGGAGATAATACATATAAAAGATTTACCTGATGCCTTGAAAGAAAAAAGTTACATTGTGGTGATACCTAAGGAAATTGGATATGAAGAAGCTTCAAGAATCATAA
>JASBVU010000568.1 GCA_029960905.1 Thermoanaerobacterium sp. | reverse complement strand
TTGGATGCCTTCCTTTTTCTATTTTTTACCGCCTACTAAAATTATACACTAAGTTTAAAAATGTTGATTATTTTGTCAGTACAGGATAATATATATGTATCGAATACATGTGTGGAGTGAGTTTTATGGACAACAAAATAAATGATAGTAAAGAAAAGGCAGTGTTAGTAGGCGTATTGATAAATGATGATGATAAAGAAAGCATTGAGGAATTGGAAGAATTGGCTAACACAGCCGGTGCAGAAGTTGTAGGTATAATGACACAGTCAAGATCCAATATAGATAGGACAAGTTATATAGGGAAGGGCAAGCTTATCGAATTAAAAGAATTCATTGAAAACAATGATGTTGATGTGATAATTATTAATGATGAGTTGACAGGCAGTCAGATTAAAAGTATTGAAGATGTGGTAAGTATAAAAGTAATTGATAGAACCAGTCTTATTTTAGACATTTTTGCGAAAAGAGCGAAGTCGGCAGAGGGTATGCTTCAAGTTGAACTTGCTCAGTTGAGATACAGATTGCCGAGACTTCAAGGAATCGGAAATGATTTATCTAGGTTAGGTGGTGGTATAGGGACAAGAGGTCCCGGTGAAACAAAACTTGAAACGGATAGGCGGTATATTAGGGAACGAATAAAAACAATTGAAGGAAAATTGGAAGATCTGAGAAGGCACAGAGAACTTTTGAGAGGGAGAAGAAGAAAAAACGAAATTCCTGTTGTTGCCATTGTGGGGTATACAAATGCCGGTAAATCTACATTGATGAATGTACTTACAAATGCCTCTGTATATGCTGAAGATAAGCTTTTTGCTACACTTGATCCGACAGCAAGGAAACTTGTTTTGCCATCTGGGAGAGAAATTGTTTTGATTGATACTGTGGGATTTATAAGAAAACTGCCACATGATTTGGTAGAAGCTTTTAAGTCTACACTGGAGGAGTTAAAATATGCAGATGTCTTACTTCATGTTATAGATATATCATCGAAAGATATGGTGCATAAAATAAAGGTGGTTGAAGGTGTTCTTAAAGATCTTGACGTGATTGATAGGCCTAAAATAAATGTGTACAACAAATCTGATCTTTTAGACAAGATACCTGAAAATAAAGGTGATAATGTATATATTTCTGCTAAAGAAAGGATTGGCATTGATGAATTATTAAAAATAATTGACAGTGTTGTATATAGCGATTTATTTGTTTTAGACTTCTATTTTCCTTATACTAACAGTAATGAATATTTGTTTATAAAGAAAAACTCTAGAATTCTAAAAGAAGAGTATGATGAAAAAGGCATTAAGATAAAAGCACAAGTAAGTGCAACGGAGAGAAATGTATTAAAAAATTTTATTATCTCTTAATAGCGTTATATTCAGCACTTTCTTGTGCTTTTACATTTTTTACAATCTGAACGATGTTATTGTATGCTTTTATTACTCCATATGATACAAGAGGTCTTCCTATTACAGGCATTTTTAAAGCTATTGATGTGAAACCTCCTATTTTCATTATCCAGTTTGTGGCAGATGATGTATCAATAATAAGCAAACCATCATTTGTATTGAATAAATGATAATATAGATCTTTTAAAGCTGGCTCCACAAGCTTTTTCCCATTTTTTACACCTAAAGAATATATGTTGTTGCCATATTCATCTGTACC
>JASBVU010000567.1 GCA_029960905.1 Thermoanaerobacterium sp. | reverse complement strand
TACAGCAAAATGGCGATGAATATATATTTTTAACTGATGTAGAACAGGACATGAATAGAGAGATAAAATCAGTAAATGTAGATGAAAGAGAAATAATCGATGAAGTAATGAAAATGATATTCGCAGATATATACGATAATAAGAGCTTTAAATACTCTTCATATAATGTCTTTAATATAATAAGGCAAGTTGACGGCTATAATTATGGCACCATGAAAGGTGACATAACGATAAAGATAGTTACACCTTACTTTGAAGCATCAAAGACTGATTATGAGTTTTTATTCATGTCAAAAGACAATAGCACAATGATATTAAAACTGTCGGATGACACAGATTGCTTTGACGAGGTGAAAGAGTATATACAGACAAAGAAATACATCAATGATAAGTTGAATAATGCGGCAGAAGATATTAGAAAATTGATAAGCATAAAACAGAGCGAAAATGATGGTAGAGAAAAGAGAATAAAAAATCAGTTAGCAAACTTGATAGCTGCTGCAGATGTGTACATTGAAGGCCAGAAGTTTGACATAAAAGTAAACAATCCACGTGAAAAAATCGATAATGGGCTAAAAATATTGGTAGAAAATGTATATACAAGGATGAATTACGTCAATGTTCATACGACTGATGCTGACGATATAAAGAGGATAATAAAATCAAATGAGACAAAGATGTCATTTACAGAAGAAGCCGACAATAAGTTAGCTATAAAAGAGCTGCAGAAATATTTAGAGGAACAGAGATTTATAAAAAGCAATTACTTGACAGTAAAAGATATAATGGATAGATTCTCCAGTAAGCCTTATGGATGGAATCAACTAGACATAGCGGGCTTGATTGCAACTATGTTTAAGGGTGGCATGGTGAAGATCAGCTACAATGGCGAGTATATATCGATTGACAACAAAAATGTCGTTGACTATCTGACAAAAAATAGCGAGATAGACAAGGCGGTAGTAGAGTATAGAGAAGCATTAGATGCAAAATTTTTAAAGAAAGTTAAAGATGTTGCAAACGTGATTTTTGATCAGCTGGATTTGCCTGATGAAGAGGATAAACTTTATTTAGCAGCAAAGAATTTAGTCGATAAAAAGATTGAAATTATAAAAGGCTACATAGCACAATACAAGAATGGATACCCAGGTAAAAAGGAGCTAGATATTGCACTTGACTTATACAGTGAAATGCTGCACAAGAAGGATGAAAAAGAATTTTTTGATAAATTAATCGCTGAAAAAGATGATTTAATTGAAATTAATGAGGAACTGGAAAAAGTCATAAGCTTTTATAAACATCAAAAAGATATATTTGACAGCGGGTTGGACTGTTTGAAAATGGTAGATAATAGTGAAAGCTACATTTCAAGCCCAGTGATAAGAGATAAATCAGTCGCATTGAGAAAAATAATTGAGAGTCCATCGCCTTATGCGATGATAAAAGAAATACCTGAGCTTGTAGATGAGATAAAAAAAGAGTACGAAAAAATCTTAAATGAGAGAAAAGAAATAGCAAAGAAGAAGATATTAGATGACAGAAAACGCATAGAAGAAAATCTTCAAATTGAATGTTTATCAGATGATTTTAAGGAAAGACTGCTGTTGTACTTCGATGATTTTTTAAGTCAATTAGATAGGATTACACAGATTAAGGACGTGGAAGCATTAAAATCC
>JASBVU010000566.1 GCA_029960905.1 Thermoanaerobacterium sp. | reverse complement strand
GCAGGGCTGTTGATTATCTATATTTTTCCAGTAAAAAAGTATAGATTACCCCTATTATAGAAATACCATTGAATTTCAGATTTTACCTCAACAGGAAGAGTATGATTTATAAATCTACGAGAAAAGTCCAAAAACGTTAGTTTACAAATGAGCCACCACTTTGATTTCGTTTCATTATAGACCCAGCGTAATAATAAATATGAGAGTAATGTACCATACACTTGACTATACACTGCATTTTGGGACATCCCAAATATGTTGGGGAGCTCTAAATTTTGTTTTAGCCACCTGAAGAAAAGCTCAATTTGCCATCTTAGCTTATAGATTTGAGCGATCATTTCTGCAGAACAATCCATTACATTTGTGACTACTCTGATTTGGTGTCCTTCATCATCAAGGAACGTTACAATCCTAAAGCGAGTTTTGGTTGTTCTTGTCCCTTTCCCTATTAGGGCTGTTTCGTCACGTACAATATTGTTCTCTTTTAGTTCTAAACGCTTTAATGACTTCCTTTTTGATACAGTGAAATTGTCCGCGATTCGTATAACAAAAAATTGTTTATTTTCTTGCAGCTCCTCAAAAAACGCAGTACTTGCATATCCACGGTCAGCTACTAGTATGGCCGGGATATCAGTATTTAAAAAGAGTTTAGGGGCCACCATAATGTCTTGATCACGACCAGTGGTTTCTATCACTTGTGCTGGCTGGTATTCATCAATGTCGAACTTTGTATGCAGTCGAATGGCATGGCGTTGACTTGAATAAAGAGCCAATGAAAATCCGGGATGTTTAAAGGTAAGCATAGTAGAGTCCACAGCGTATAGTTTATATTTACTAAAAAATCTTCGTCTAAAAGGTCTATTTGTACGGTTCGCTACAATTTGAAAAACATCTTGTATAATTTGATAAGGAACATCCTTCGCCTTTTTTGATAAAGTAGAATGATCAACAGTCGGAATTTCCGAACATTGATCCATTTTACTTTCGGCATCACGAAAGCCCGTCCATTTTCGAGCAGCAGACACCATCCAAAAGTTCAAAAGATCAATAAAAGTGAATTTTCGTGCCGTTTCTTTATACCCATATTTCTCTGCCAGTTGATTTAATTCTTCTTCAGTAATAAAACATTGTAACAATTCAGGTAATGTGCTAATCTTTTTCATATAAAGTCACTCTCCTTATTGTCTTGTTAGAGGTAACAAACATTTTACAGGAGAGTGACTTTTTTTGTCTAAAATTTTGCTTGTTATCCCATTTTATGGTTAATCAACAACCCTGACATCTAATATTATGAATTTTAGAAAATATACTCTTATCCAGAGAGGCGGAGGGACAGGCCTTGTGAAGCCCGGCAACCTGCACGATTCATTGCAAAGGTGCCAAATCCTGCAGACAGGAGGTCTGGAAGATAAGAGGAGGATATGAACAGTACGTCTCTTCTTTGTGAAGGGGTTTTTATTAAAGCTCTTTGAGCTTTTCTCGGAAGAAGGTGGAAATGTTGACGAAGAGGTTTGAAACGAAATTATTACATAGTGTGAAAAAACAAAAACTCCCGATCAAAAGCAAAGTAACCCCGATTTATCAAACTTCCGCATTCACGTTCGACGATCTAGATGATCTTGAACGATTTTACAAGGGAGAGGGCAACTATTTATATTCCCGCTCAGGTAATCCAAAT
>JASBVU010000565.1 GCA_029960905.1 Thermoanaerobacterium sp. | reverse complement strand
CATAAAAGGTCCAAAGGATACATTGTAATATACCCTTCAATACAGTTAAAATATGTGGCAATACGCTGCGGAGAATGAGATAAGATTTAAAGACGGGAAAAAGGTCTGTATAGATTGCTTTGAAGCATAACCCCCTTGCACAGGGGAGGGTGTTATGCTATAATTTTTTTAGCGAATATTGTATACAGTATACAAGAGGTGAATAAAATGAAGTCAATTTATACCTGTGGAGTATGTCCAAAAAAGCCTTGTGCTAAAGGGGAGGGGAATTTTCCCAAAAATTGTCCTACTATTGAAAAAAGAGATATTGTAGAACAGTCAGTTGCGATATACAAACAAGATGAAATGGTTCATAAGATAATGAACTTCGCCAATACTCTTCCTAAGAAGGAAAATGGAGAATTGAGAAGTAGGGCAGAAGAAATAATAGAGTTTATTAAGCAGATGGGATTTAAAACTATTGGCGTTGCATTTTGTTATTCTACGAGTAAAGAAGCGAAACAATTTGTAAAATTATTAGAACAATATGATTTAAAAATTGTTCCTGTTTGCTGTAAAGTCGGTTCTATTGATATAGAAGATATAGACATTCAAAAAGATAAAGAGGGATTTGTTGCTACTTGCAATCCTATAACACAGGCAAAGATAATGAACCAAGAAAATACAGAACTCAATGTAGTAATAGGTCTTTGCGTAGGCCATGACATACTTTTTAATAAATATTCTAAAGGGTTAGTCACAACACTGGTGGCAAAGGACAGAAAATACGCTCACTGTCCTGTAAAAGGATTAGAACTTGTTAATGTGTAATTTAGTATAAAGAGGCATTATACTTTTTGTATGAAGCCTCTTTTTTTTATTGACATATGAATTAGAAAAAATAAAAAATAGGTAATTTTCAATAAAGGAATGCAATTTAACTCGGTATTGGTGGATGAGATAAACAATGCCTTGTGGAATAAATGGGAAAAAATGTACTAATAATTATTGACATATGTCAATAAAATGTGTATATTTAAATTGAACATATGTTAAAAATATGGTGGTCTATGATGGATAAAAACAAAAACGATTTGATGTCATTAATAATAAAAACATTGAAAGCAAATGGCTTAAAGATAACTGAGAAACGCCAAATTTTAATAGAGGTATTTTTGAAGAGCCCTAATATTCACTTTGATTTTGATACACTCCTTGAGGAAGTTAGGAAAGAATGGCCCCATTATGGTGTAGCTACTCTTTATAGGAATTTAAGAATTTTTGTAGATAAGGGAATATTATCAGAAAATATAATAGGAAACAAAAAATACTATGAACTTAAAATGTTTAACAAAAAAAAGATTCACGCTCATTTAATTTGCAAATATTGTGGTAGTATAGACGAATATTATAGCCCAAATTTGGTAAAGTATATAAAAATGATAGATAAAACATATGACTTTGATGTGTATTATGGAGAATTGAATTTTTATGGAATATGCAGTAATTGTAAAAGGGCTATAAAAAATGATTTAAAATAGGCAAAAATAATGGCCTATTTTAAATCATTTTTTGTATTGACAATGAAAGAAAGCAGTGGTATACTACATGTTGGGGATATTAATAAATAATATACTAGATTTTGTGCGAAAGAGAATATACACAGATACAGGTGCCCAATTTCAAAGGGAAATTGGGTTAAAAGGG
>JASBVU010000564.1 GCA_029960905.1 Thermoanaerobacterium sp. | reverse complement strand
TTTGCAGGTGGAATAAATGTATATGTCAGTGCTGCATAAATTGCATACAGATACTGAAGATTCGAAAAACCCAACAACGTAAAAATAGAAAGCAATGCAAAACCAAAAAATGTATCTCTAGTTATGCCTGTTGGCGGAGGAAATACAAGCTTCGGAAGCTTGCTGCTTTCATTCGGCACATCAAGTGAAATTGGCTCTGTAGAATAAATATTGTATATTGCTGGAAAAAATGACACAATATCTGATGCAGCCAAGAGTGCATTCAATGCAATTGCAGATACCTTTGTGTCATTAATAAGGATAAGTAAAAAAACAAAAAGTATGAACTTTGCGATATAAATCGGCTGTGTGTCTGTTTCCATCTCACTTAAAATCGGCGTTATTACATCCATAAGTTTTTCTACATCTATCGCATCAGAATTTTTAATCTTTTCATGTTCCATTAAAACACCTCATTTCTTGTTGAAACCTTTTTAGTTTATTATATTCATGACAAGAAACGGGTGTGAGTAAAATCCTATGCCAACATCGCTCTATCATCGACAAACTCTGTGCCATTAACCTCATTAAACATCTTTAAAAGTTTCTCCACAGTGAGATTTTTCTTTTCTTCCTTTAAATCAAGTACGATGCGGCCTTGATGCATCATTATTATCCTATTTCCGAATTCTAAAGCATGTTCGAGATTATGAGTAACCATAAGCGTAGTCAACTTGTTTTCGTAAATGATCTTATTTGTAATTTCATTTATTATATTGGCAGTTCTTGGATCTAAAGCAGCGGTATGCTCATCTAACAAAAGCAGCTTAGGTTTAGCAAATGTAGCCATAAGAAGCGTCAATGCCTGCCTTTGTCCTCCAGATAGGAGTCCTACCTTCGTTTTCAGTCTATTTTCAAGACCTAATCCTAATTCCGCCAGTTTTTCCTTGAAAAATTCTCTATTTTTCTTGTTAAGCCCCATTTTAAGGTTTAATCCAGCACCTTTTGAAAAAGCAATTGATAAATTTTCATCAATCGTCATAGATGGAGCTGTACCTAAAAGAGGGTTTTGAAATACCCTGCCAATATACCTGGACCTTTTATATTCAGGATACGAAGTTACATCCAAATCATCGATGATAACAGAGCCACTGTCGACTGGATAAGCACCAGCTATCAGATTGAGAAGCGTAGATTTACCAGCTCCATTGCTGCCAACAATCGTGATGAAATCGCCATCTTCTACCTCAAGATTTAATTTATTAAATACCTGAATCTCATTAGGGGTATTTTTATAAAAATATTTATCCACATCTATAAGCTTTAACATAGTTAATCCCCCTTTTCAGTTAGAACTTAAAACAATTTTCTTTAATCCAGGCAATGACAATGCCACAACTACTAATATGGCAGTCAAAAGTTTTAGGTCTGTCGGATTAAATCCTATTGTAAGCGCTATTGCTATTGCACTTCTGTAGACTATTGATCCCACAACGGCAGAAATCACTGCCCACAATATATTTCTCTCTCTTATCAATACTTCACCGATAATGACAGAAGCAAGACCTGCAACAAGTGTTCCAATGCCCATGCCAGCATCGGCAAAGCCTTGATACTGTGATACAAGAGAACCTGCCAAAGCAATATAAGCATTTGATATTACAAGTCCTAACGTAATCGTAGCATTTGTGTTTATTCCCATGCTGCGAACCATCTGCTGG
>JASBVU010000563.1 GCA_029960905.1 Thermoanaerobacterium sp. | reverse complement strand
AATTTTCTTCTAAGCATCCTCCAGCCTTTTCAATAAGCTCAGCTACAGATGTGCCTACTTTTACTTTAAATGTACTAGGGCATTTGACATTTCCAGTTACAGTTACATACTTTTCTGTGACTGGGTGTTTTAAATAAATAGCATTATAAACATTAAGCACAGTTTCCACATTCATTACAATAGTTCCAACAGAAATAGGTATAGAACCTTCTGGTACAATTCTACCAGTCGTTTCATATATTAATACAACTTCATCACCAGCAGGATAAACATCAGGCAACATCTTTAACTCCAAATTTTTATAATTCCCAATTGAATTCTTAACTGAATCAATAGCAGTCTTGTATGCTGATTTTATTGCCACAATACCACGTTTAGCACCTAAAGTATCAACTATGAATGATAAAGTCATCAATATTTCATCAGTATAAATAGCAAGCAACTGCCTATCGACTCTCAAAAGCGGTTCACACTCAGCACCATTTAATATGATTGTATCTATACCTGTAGTAAGTTTTGCATGTGTAGGAAACCCAGCTCCACCTGAACCGATTATTCCATTTTCAAATACAATATTTTTAAGTTCATCAATATTCATTTCCTCACCCCAGATAAACTAATCCTCAATTATCACATCTTTTATACTGTCAACAATTCCTACAATTGCTGCATCTACAGGCGGATCTGGCATACCACAACCAATTCTGGCCGAACTCCCAAAAACAACCAAGACTATTTCTCCTACACCTGCACCTACATTATCTATTGCAACAATCCTATTTTTATTGTCATAATTCATTTCACTTACTGGTTCTACTATTAAAAATTTATTGCCTATTAAATTTTGATTCTTGCGGGTAGAAATAACAGTACCAACAACTTTAGCTATTATCAATTTTTTCAACTCCTATTATCTCTGACTATTTCAACAAAATCGCCGCTTTTTAGTCCCATGCAATTAGCTTCATCTGTATCAATATGCATTTCAAGTGTATACTTTTCGTCAACTCTAACCTGTACATTTTCTAAAATACCGCCTCGCTGACCATTTACTTTAACTGATATTATTTCATTATCCAAAACTTTGAATTTTTTAGAATCTTCAGGTGACATGTGAACGTGTCTTTTGGCTATTATGCATCCTTCTTTTAATGATATGGAACCTTTCGGCCCTACAATTGTGATTGGCGATGAGCCTTTTATATCACCTGATTCCCGTATAGGAGGGTTTAATCCTAAACTTATTGCATCAGTCTTCGATATTTCTACCTGCGTTTTATCTCTTAAAGGACCCAAAACTCTCACTTTCTCAATAGCATTTAATTTAAAGCCGATTATTGTTACACATTCTTCTGCTGCAAACTGTCCACCCATCAATTCCTTTTTCTTTTTTAACACATAATCTTTCCCAAATAATATCTCCAAATGTTCTTTAGTCAAATGAACATGGCGCGCCGATACACCTACTGGTATCTTCAACGAATTCCTTTCACTAAGCGTATCCGCTATCGTCTTTGATATGATTTCTATCAATTTATCGTTCACTTTTATCACACTACTTTATTGTAGGCAATATTTTTTCTACATCTGCATGAGGTCTCGGTATTACGTGAACAGCTACTAACTCGCCTAACTTTTTAGCTGCATTTGCGCCGGTCTCTGTCGCTGCCTTTACTGCACCAACATCTCCTCTTACCATGACA
>JASBVU010000562.1 GCA_029960905.1 Thermoanaerobacterium sp. | reverse complement strand
GGAAAAACGCCGAAGAGCTTTTAAAGATGTGCAATTTTGTCGCTGCTACAAGGCCAGGTTATGCAGGTGATAACATAAGCGAAAAGATTGATTACATCAAGAGAATATACAATAAAGAAATATTTCAGGTAACTGTACCGTCATTAGCCATATCATCCACAGACATACGTAATAGGGTATCTGAAGGCAGACCAATCAAGTATTTGTTGCCAGAGTCTGTAGAAAGGTATATTGAAAAAGCTGGACTTTATAAGAGAGGTTGATATTGTGGACTTTGAATTTTTTGCTGACAAATTGAAAAAATTATTAAGTGATGAGAGATTTAAGCATTCATTAGGTGTTATGGAGACGTCTGAAAAACTGGCTGTAAGATACGGTGCAGATGTGGAAAAGGCAAAAATCGCAGGGTTACTTCATGATTGCGCAAAAAATCTTAGAGAAGATGAACTTATTGTTTTAGCTAACAAATACGGAATTGACTTAGATGATGTCTTAGAAAAATCACCAACTTTGCTTCATGGACCTGTAGGAGGATATCTAATAGAAGAATATTTTGGCATACATGATGATGAAATAAAGCGTGCCATCATGATTCATACGACTGGCGATAAAGATATGACGCTTTTGGATAAAATAATATTTTTAGCTGACTATATAGAGCCAAATAGAAAATTTGATGGGGTAGAGGACTTGAGAGAGGCAGCATATAAAAACCTTGATACAGCAGTAATTATGGCATTAGATGAAACAATAAAATATGTGATCGAGAAAGGGCAGCTTTTATACAACAAAACCGTAATTGCTCGCAATGATATGATAATTAAGACAAAATATATTGATAAAATATGAATTTTTATGTTCGGAGGTATTACGTTGGATAAGAAAAGTACTGAACTAACATTAAAAATTTTAAAAATACTAGATGACAAAAAGGCACTTGATATTAAAGGTCTTTATGTTGGAGAGCTTACTACAGTTGCTGATTATTTTGTGATTGCCAGTGGTACATCAACAACACATGTAAAATCTCTATGCGATGAAATTTCAGAAAAGCTTGCCGAAGATGGTGTATATGTAAATCACATAGAAGGTTACAATTCAGCTACGTGGATATTGATGGATTACGGCAGTATCGTAGTGCATATTTTTACCAAAGATGAAAGGAATTTTTACTCCCTGGAGAGGCTTTGGGGTGATGCTGAAGAAATAGCTCTTGACAATGCTTTATCGGATTAGTATAATAAATTTAATATAAACCTCCATGGCCTGCATAAAAGGCAGGGAGGTTTTTTTCGTAATCTTATCTTCAATAAATTATTTAATCTTTAAATTAGTTTAATTTATATTTGAAGTTTTAGGGGGGATATAAGTGCCTACAAAAGTACATCCACTATTAAAGAATTTTATACCGATCGTAGACAGCATCGCCAAAACGTTTGGAAAGAATTGTGAAGTTGTTCTCTATGATTTTTCGAATTTACAAAGTTCTGCAATTGCTGTTGGTAATGGACACATTACAGGCAGAGAGATTGGAAATCCTATTCCGGAGGCCATTCTAAAATCTCTTAAGGCAAATAAAACTGAGAATGAAGTCAATTTTAAGACTAAAGGAAGAGACGGAAAGATCCTTAAATCTACCATCGTATATATTAAAGATGATACTGGCAAACCTATCGGATGTCTATGCATAAATATCGATATTT
>JASBVU010000021.1 GCA_029960905.1 Thermoanaerobacterium sp. | reverse complement strand
TTAATGTTATTATAAACTTAAAACTGCAATAAAAAAAGAAGGCCTTAAGCCCTCAAAAGAATTTATGGCTATAGACTCTATTTCTCTCATTTCTCTATTTGATACGATCTTCATAAACATCATCTCCGTAATTGTTTGTTCTATTAATGTTATTATAAACTTAAAACTGCAATAAAAAAAGAAGGCCTTAAGCCCTCATATTGCAATTTTGCACTCCTTTGCGTATTCATCGTAATCATCTATGTACTGGTAGTAAAAATCATCTATTACGTCTGACAAGTGCAGTGGTGACAAGTCATCGATGCAAAATCTCTTTGCCATTTCTTCCACTTTATCTTTGTATGGACTTACATGTACTACCACGTCCCCAAGCTCTTCCTTTATTGACCCCTTCTCGATTATCTGCTCAGCAATTTCGATTCCGTACGACGGTAGATCAACATTTTCACCGCCATTAAATACTTTTACCTCCGATTTTACAACAGCGTATTTCCTCACGATCGTCTTGTCACCATAGTTTATTGTCGATACATACTCGCTTACTCTTTTGTAATACATCATTAGTACCCCCTTAATTCGTTCTAAGCTTTGAATTTTTATCAAAAATTTACTATTAAAGTAAAAATTCTATTATAATATTCTATTTATCCCTCAAAAATCCTTCTTTTTTTTAGAATATTTTTTATCGACAGAAAATGATATAATATTTCATCTGTAAACATTTAACGCCATGCACACAGCCAGTTACGCGCCTTTAAAGCTATAAAACCAGGCATTTTATACTGAATAACAACGAATTATGTCGAAAAATTTTTTGACAAAAAATAAAAAAATAAAGGGATTTTGAAATCCCATCAGCAACTTCTTAAATGATCGATAAATTGTCTGGCGGTTCTGGGTGACATGCCATTATGCCAAGAGCTCCATCTTATTGATTCACTCTTTAATGTATCTTCGTCTAAATCAATTTGGTACTTTCGCGCCAAAGACTTAACTATTTTCAAATATTCTTCTTGATCAGGCGATGTAAAAGTAATAGTTATTCCAAACCTGTCTGCTAATGAAAGTTTTTCTTCCTTTGTATCAAGCGAATGAATTTCATTTTGTACATTGTCAGTTAAATACTCTTTTATCATGTGCCTTCTATTTGAAGTGGCATATATTACAACATTGGCAGGAAGCTTCTCTATACCGCCTTCAAGTGTTGATTTTAATATTTTATATTCAGTCTCATTTTCTTCAAACGATAAGTCATCCAAAAACAAGATAAACTTAAGGCCTCTTTTGCTTATGACACTTATAATTTTGCTCAAATCCAAAAGATCTTGGCGATTTACCTCAATAAGCCTAAGACATCTTTTATAGTACATATTCAATACAGCTTTTACGGTAGAAGATTTACCAGTTCCTCTATCTCCATAAAGTAAAATGTTTGAGGCTGGCAAGCCTCTCAAAAACCTTTCTGTGTTATCTATGACAATTCTGTGCTCATCTTCATATCCTACAAGATCTTCAAATTCAACAGGATCTGGATTTTCAACAGCGACAATCTTCCCATCATGCCATCTAAATGCCCTGTACATTCCATATATGCCACAACCATTTTTCTCATAGTACTCTACAACATCATCCGCATTATCACAGTCTAACAAATATTGTTTATCGTCTTTAGATAATGCGATAAGATGTTCCCACGAAATTGCATTAAATGGCAAATACTCTTTTATGAATTCTGCAAAATCCAATTCCGAAAAATTTTTTAAGCATTGTAGCTCTTTTTTCGCCGTCATCTTTAATGTTTCATCAATCAAACCTCGTCCAAATTTCTCAGATAACATGCTAAATATATTTTCATCGACTCTTACTAATTCATCTATCTTCGATTTCCAAATCTGCGAATACACATTATTTTCCACAGCATAATTCGATAAATCCGAAAACAAATCGCTGTACAGCTCATAAACTTTACGTTCATCCATTTTTTCACTGGCAAGTAAATTTAAAATTTTTATAGCTTTGTCTACTGTCTCATCTTTTATTACATTTTTGTATATAATGATATTTTTTAAGTCATCTGCCAATTCAGCTATATGCTCTTTGGTCACAACAATTATCCCCCTTATCTTTATGCTATTTTAACGTACACTTTTCTATGCCTTGGACCGTCAAATTCACAGAAGTATATGCCTTGCCATGTGCCTAACTGTATCTCACCGTTTTCTATTATCAAATTTACACTTGTCCCCACTAAGACAGATTTTATGTGGGCATCTGAATTGCCTTCTAAGTGCTTGAATCTTATTTGAGGAATGATCTCATCCAAACCTCTCAATATGTCCTCCTTTACATCGGGATCAGCGTTTTCGTTTATCGTCACACCTGCAGTAGTGTGTGGCACATGGACGACGCAAATGCCATCTTTTATGCCGCTTGATCTTACAATTTTTCTCACTTCATCAGTTATATCGATAATGGCCTCTCTTGAGGGCGTATCAATTTTAATAACTTCCATAGAACCACCTACCTTCTTCATTGTTTTATAAAATTATAGCAAATTTACTTGTGAAAATAAAATTTACCCTATAAACTTACAGAAATCACCCAAAGAATATATTATAAGTCTATGCAGCGCTCGCGTACATGCAATGTACAAAAGATTTCTGTCGTATTCGGTTTTGTAATTTTCATTTGATGCATTAAAGACAAACGCAACATCGAATTCTAAACCTTTTGCTTGGTAAGGCGTAATTATGTTTATGCCTTCTATCATTTCGTCATCTTTTGAATTTAAAAGTTTCGCATTGACAAAATTCTTCATAATGCTGTAAGCCTTATTCGCTTCATCTTTTGTTTTTGCGATAACGCCAATAGTCTTATATCCAGCCGTAAAAAGGTCTGAAACATCCTCGACTATGTTTTTGCAGATTTCTTCAAAACTACCTCTACTCACTAATTGCGGTTTGTCACCATGCCTTTCAAATGGCGCTATCTTTGGAGGATGTTTAAGTAGCCCAACAGAAAATTCATTTATCTCATAAGTAGATCTGTAACTATTTTCTACGAAAAACTTCTTTATTTTCCTTCCGGCAAAAACTTCATCAATAAGATCGTAAAAAGCCTCATCTATTCCTCTGTCAAGTGTTTGGTTCACATCACCTAATATAGTGAATTTGGCATCATAAAACATCAATTTAAATATCTCATAAAAAATCTGGGAATAGTCTTGTGCTTCATCTATCACAACGTGTTTTATTTTTTTGTAAGCCTTAAATCCTTCCACCTTGTACTTCAAATATAATAACGGCCCGATGTCTTCGTAATATACTTTTCCATCATCTATGTTTTTACAAGTCAATTCAGCTATCTTAAAAAAATCTTCAGATAAATTTAAATTTAATCCGCTGGAAAGCCTTTTAAATAAATCTTTATCAGAAAACAGCAACTTATAAATATCTAAGAAATTGACATCTGTGAAACTATTTATTTGTTTTTTAATCGTCCTCATTTCTTTTATCGACAAAAGACGGCTGTATGCTTTGATCTCAAATTCATGTCCTTTGTGATCTTCAACAAACCTTTCAATTTTAGAAAGCCTTTCTTTTCTAAAAGAATGAATTTTATCAAATATCTTCATCTCTAATCTTTTAAGCCTTTTTTTCATTGGTCGATTCATCTTGTCATTTAAAAATTCATTCTTTAAATCATGCCTATTGTATAAGACTTTACCATCGTAATACACATCCTTAAACTCTATCATATTTCTTTCATAGTAAGATAAAAGTCTATTTAAAATCACGATAAACTCTGAAGAATTTTTAAGCTTTGCAGAATCCAACATGACTTTATCTTCACATGATGAAAGCCTTTCTACATAATCAGACCTTTCCTCAACGAGTACCACATCCCCTATAGAATTTTTCACAAAATCTTCAAAGATGATTTCATTTACATTTTCTTCACCTAACTCTGGCAGCACACTTTTTATGTACTGACTAAAAATTTTATTAGGAGAAATTATGAGTATATCATCCTTCTTTAAATTTTTATCTCTTTCAAAATAAAGCAAATACGCTATCCTGTGCAGTGCTATGGACGTTTTCCCGCTTCCTGCAACACCTTGAACCACTAAAACATCTCCATCTACATCCCTTATTATCTTGTCTTGTTCTTTTTGAATAGTCTCAACAATTGTCCTCATCTTTGCCGCAGAATTGCGTCCTAAAGCTTCTTTTAAAATCTCATCATCTATTACTACATTACAGTCAAAGTAATATTTTAGCTTTTGATTCTCAATCTTGTACTGCCTCTTTAGCACTACGTTTCCTTCTATAATTCCGTCAGGAGCTTCATAAAAAGCTCTGCCCTTTTCAAATCTGTAAAATACACTTGATATGGGCGCTCTCCAATCATATACTATAATATCAAATGTGTCTGGATCTCTTAAAGTCCTAAGCCCTATATATATTTTTTCTAATAAATCTGAACCACTTTCTACAAAATCAAATCTGCCGAAGTAAGGAGAATCAGCCATTTTATCCAATAATTTAAGATTTTTCAGAATGTCATTATAGTATACAGTATGTTTCTTAAGTTCATTGATGTATGGGTTCACTTCTACTAATCTGTCAAAATTATCTGGCGTATTAGGCGCATATTGTAAAACATCTTCTCTCAACTGTTTTATATTTGACCTCTCTATCATAAGCATTTGTTTTAACCTGTATATTTCATTCTCGATAAAATCGATAGTCCTATTAAGGTATATCAATTCTAATTGATAATCATTGGCGTGCTCCATTTTACCACTCCTTTTTAAGACTTCGATTATTAATGTTGATATATTTTCTGTGGATATTGTGGATAAGTTTGTTAATAACTGAAATTCATTTGTTGTCAATGTGAATTACATGTTAGCACGTAAAATATCTTTTTTAAAAATAGTTAACGGTGAAAATCTTGTATAAAAAGTATAAAGACAGTATATTTGTAAATACTGCTAAAGGCACTAAAACCTTGAAGCTTATGTGCTTTGTCTTATGGTGAAATATATACATACCGCAAAAAACGCCCATACCGCCAAGCAAAAATGATAAAAGAAAAAGAGTTCTTTCCTTAATCCTCCACTTCCCACGGGTAGCTTTGCGCTTATCTATGCCCATAATAACAAACGTAATGATATTCCACACAAGAATAATTAACCAAAATGCTCTCATAATATTCATCTACTTTCTCTTTAAGTTTAATTTAATTGTAAAACAAAAGTATCAAAAAATAAACTGCATATAGAAATTTTATTCCTATCGAAATACTGTGATTTAAATCACAGTATTTCAATGTGATTTATTGTATACTGAAAACAGAAAAAAGGAGGATGTATATTATGGAAAATAGAGTCGATAAATTAGCAGACGTACTTAGAAGGCTTAACAATAGCGAAGATCCTGAGACAGTAAAAAGCGAGGCAAAAGAATTGATAGAAGACCTTACTGCTGAAGAATTATCTTTAGCAGAGCAAAAGCTGGTTGACGAAGGAATGCAGGCAGAGGAATTGAGAGGACTTTGTTCCGTTCACATGGAAATGCTGGAAGGACAGTTAAACGGCTTGAAAGAATCATTGTCTTACGATCACGTACTGCAAACGCTTATATTGGAACACGATGAAATACTAAAGCTACTTGACAAATTAGAGCTTTTAAATATAAAGATTCAAAAGATGTCATCACCACAAGAAGATAGATCCTTGTTATCGGATTTAAAGGAAACTACAGAAGGCATTTTAAGCGCTGAAAAGCACCATAAAAGAGAAGAAGATGTATTGTTTCCTGAACTGGAAAAGTTGGGTATAACAGGTCCAACAAGGATAATGCGGCTTGAGCACGACGAGATAAGATTAAGAAAGAGAAGTTTGGTAGAGCTTATAAACAACGTTGACTACATTGATTTTGCGGATTTTAAAGTCAGAGTAAAAGAACTCTCAAATTACATTGTATTTAACATGAGAGATCACATCTTTAAAGAAAATTATATCTTATATCCAACAGCTTATGAAGCAATTACTGATGATAAACAATGGTCCGATATGAAAAATAGATGCGACGAGATAGGATACTGCCCATTTACACCATTAAAGTAACACAAGGTGGCATCACAGTGCCACCTTGTAATGTATTATCACTTTTCTGCATAAAGCCTATCGTCTTTCAATATGTGCTTTTCAATCCAATCGACTAAAAAGTTTAAAATATCTTTTATGTATTCGTCTTGATTTTGATCTATCTTATCTAAATCTATGTTGTTGATTTTCTCTTTAAAATCATCGTGCAGCACTTTATGAGAAAGCAACTTTTTAAAGCCTATACTTTTCATGTAGTTTTCTTCATAGTCAAAATGGTAAATTGTATAATCTTTTAGCTCTTTTATTATGTCTACAATATGATCGTATTTATCAATGGTAAACTCATTTTTTAATAAATCATACGCTTCGTTTGCAATATCGAACAGTCTCTTATGCTGCTTATCTATCTCGTCAATGCCAAGTCTGAAGTCTTCTTTCCAAGTTATCATTTAATCTCCTCCCCATAATGTTTTCTTTCAATTATTATACAATACATTATAAATCTTTTCACTGGTCTTAAAATCAAAAAAATTGTATAATAGATACGGTGTAAATATTACTTGAGGTGATTATATGAAATACAAGATGGTTGTAGCAGACGCAGATGGAACTTTGTTAGATGATAAAAAACAGATCTCTGAAGCAACGAAAAAGAGTGTAAAAAAGTTTCGCAATATGGGAGGTATTTTCACATTAGCAACAGGTAGAGGCATAATATCAGCAACACCATATATAAAAGAGCTTAATATTGATGTGCCTGTCATACTTTTTAACGGATGTGTAATATACGACCACTTAAACAGAAAAATACTTCATGAAAATTACCTATCTGATGATTTATACAAGCTTATCGCAAGAAAATGGCAAGAAGGGAAATACGATGTAGACATTCTTGTATACAGTATAGACGGCATATACATAAATAAGATATCCGATTTCATCAAATCATACATGGAAACAGAACACGTAAAATGCGATGTTGTTGACGATCTCGTCAGACTTAATAGAATTATTAAAGTGCTTTTTAGAGGAAATAGAGATACATCTTTAGAGCTTGTAGACGAGATAAGGCAATTGTCCAACGAACCATTTACATGCGTACAATCTGATGAATATTTTATTGAGATACTCCCTTATGGCATTACAAAAGGATCTGCACTTATAAAATTATGTGATATTCTTAATGTAAGCATAGATCAGGTTGTGGCAATAGGCGATCAAGACAACGACAAAGAAATGATAATCAAAGCCGGATTTGGTGTCGCTATGGGAAATGCTGATGATGTCATAAAAAGTAGTGCTAATTATGTTGCAAAATCTAATTTAGAAGATGGTGTCAGCGATATAATAGAAAAAATTATACAGGATGAACTTTAAAAAAAGCCGGTAAAACCGGCTTTTTTTAATGGCTAATCTGGAAGTCGTATACCATCTTCGATATTTCCCTTATTACAGTATAGGCATCCGAATTATCAGATCCATCCACATTATTGCCCATCACAGTCAATATATACGGTTTTTGTGGATAAAACACAATAGCTGTATCATTTACGACGTTTGATAGATTTCCAATTTTATGAGCAACGATTATATTACTTGGCAAAGGATATGATATCCTATCGTTATAAATAGTATTCTCAAGATAACTTAGAAACTCCCCTGCCGTGCTGCTGTTAGCATTTGCATAATTTAATAAATCTTCCATATATATGCTTAAATCCCTTGGGGATGTGACATTATCTGAATATGGTATGACATAAGCACCTAAGCTTTTCATGAAGTTTAAATAATTGTCATACCCTACAACCCTCATCAACATATTTGATGCTATATTGTCGCTTTCCTCTATAGATCTCCTAGAAAGCTCCCTGACCGTATAATAAGTTCCAACAGGATCGTATTGTATAGAACCTGAACCGCCTTCATAATCCTGTGACGTATACTGGACTTCCATATTCGGATCTATTTTCCCTTCGGTTATAAGTGTATACAAGTAAAAATTTAGAGGAACTTTATAAGTGCTTGCAGCAGCAAAAGAACCATAACCATTTATATTAAATGTCTCACCAGAGTTTAAGTCTATAAAGTATACCCCGTACTTTCCTGTATGCTGGCTAAGCAGTGTCTCAATATTGTCTTTAAGCTCCTGATAATTAGAAGCATTATCAAGCTGTTGTGGCACTACCACTGGCGGATGTGGTATAAGCAACTTTTCGCCAACATATAAAGACGCGTTGTCACTTAATCCATTTTCATCTAAAATATCTTGAATGGATGTCCCATATTTCTTTGCTATAAAATAAATGTTGTCATTTGGCTGTACATAATATACAACTGGATTTTCCCACGAAACATTTTGAATAGCATTGTAAGTATTAGGTCCTACAATTCCGTCTGCAACCAAGTTTTCTGCTTTTTGAAAAGCCAACACCACGTTTAATGTGTTGTTGCCAAAAATACCATCGATAGTACCTGTATTAAAGCCAATGCTATTTAATATGCTTTGTAGCTCTGATACATCAGTGCCGTAAGTCCCCGTGTACAACAATCTTGAACCGAACTGAAATTGTGGAAGTCCGTTATCACCGTATGATATGACAGGCACGAAAACTACAGCTAACATTAATAGATATAAAAACAACATTTTAATCTTACGCAAACCGCATTCCCCCTTTCCGGTATATTATATAATATATATGTTCGTATGTCATTAGTATATACAAGCCTTATCTTCCATAATATATTATACAATTCCAAAATAAAAGGCTTTATCGCTTGAAAATCAAAAAAACCTCAGAAACATATTTCAAATACGTATCTGAGGGTTCTTCTAATCTATCTATACAATTTAAAAAATAAAAACTTACGTAAAGAATTCATCAAACCTTTTTGCAAGATCTACCAATGCTTTATCATATACTCTATATACAGTCCACTCGTCCATAGGCACAGCACCTATTTGCCTATAAAATTTAATAGAAGGCTCATTCCAGTCGAGACAGCTCCATTCAAGCCTGCCGCAATTTCTTTCCAAAGCTAATTTAGCTAAAAACGCCAGCATTATCTTGCCAAATCCTTTACCTCTCATCTCAGGCTTTATGTACAAATCCTCAAGATAAATGCCAGGTCGCCCTAAAAATGTAGAAAAATTGTGAAAAAATAATGCATATCCTACAGGTTCTCCATCGTACTCCCCTATGACGACTTCTGCCACTTTACGTTCAAATAGAGATTCTTTTAATAGTTCCTCTGTCGCCACAACTTCTGACAAAAGTTTTTCATATTCCGCCAGATCCTTTATAAAGTTTAATATAAGCGGCACATCATTTTCTACTGCAAATCTTATTTTGAATCTATTATCTTCTTTACCTGCCAAATCTTTCATTATTTTGTGCACCTCCTAATCATACTTTGTCGTTTAATAAAACCATGTGTATATGGTCTTCCCATTTACCATTAATTTTCAGATATTTATATGCTATTCCTTCATTGTAAAATCCTAATTTTTCGACTACTTTTAATGATGGCTTATTCTTTGGCATGATATTTGCTTCAATTCTATGCAACTTAAAATCTCATCTCTTAAAGGTTCCCACTCTTGTAAAAAAGTCCTATTTCTCAAATAGTAATCTAATACTAATTCCGCATAAGTCTTATCCAGTACTCTTAACACCAATCTTTCCGTTTCATAGACTTTTTCCATATATAATTTCTCCATTCTTCTTTATGATTTTTTGCTTAAATCCATTTCAAACTCAATCTCATGTTTAATAGGTATGCCAAAATCACCTAATATCGGTATCGACGGTTTTAATTTTCTCGCAACATCAACAGCATTGTGATGTATTTTAATCATATCAAATCCGCGTTTTTGATAAAAACGAATTGCATTTTTATAATTCCAAATAATCGTCATATACCTTTTATTGGGTGTTGCATTTAATATTGCAATTTAAGATCAAAAATGTCCTTTTTAAAGTTCATGAAACACCACCCCTAATATAATTTTATCCAATGTACCCTCCTATCCTCTCTAAATCCTGCTTTTAATGCCAGGTTCATAGACTTTACATTATCTTCTTCAATATGTACAAATGGCAATTCGCCAAGTTCCAGAAGCCTCTTTATCATTGCAACAGTTACATCCATGCCATATCCTTTCCTTCTGTAATCTTCCAATACATTCAAAAAACCTATGGCTCCATCATCATGTGTAATCGCCCATGCCACCAACTTTTCATCTTCATAGATGCCAAGACCAATGCCATTTTTTATCCTATCTTCAATATATTCAATTGATATATACTCTTTATACTTGGAATTCTCGAATATATATGGAGCATCTGCAATTGATAAGTCAACAACATGTGATTTTACGGTCGGCAGTGGTACATTAGAATCATAGACTAGTTTCATACTGGTCAGTCGGGACTTTATTTTCCTATTTTTCACAATATATGGGAGCATCCAGTCCTCAATGGCTGCAAAACATTTATCCTCCTCATCCAACCCCTCAATCAGTTGAAAGAACTCATCATAGGATTTACTGCTAATATAAACCCAATTTTCATCGCTTCTTCCTCTAACAAGTACTGAATCTCCAACTGTTTCAAAGGTATAAATAGGATAATTTCTAATAAAGTTGATGATATTAATGTTTCTTGTTTTGTCTTTTTCAAGTAGTTTTAATGCTTTTCTACTTAAAAAATCCAATATCTTTCTTAGAAGTATCGGCTGTACATCCGCATAAGTAAGATAATCAGGCATCATTTTAAAAAAGCTTACTTCGCATATCTCACTATCTGGCAAAGGTCCCATTTCATTTACTTTTGCATAAAGCAATCTCCCAAATGTAGTTATCTCACCTATGGTAACAGAGTAATCACATACGGGCTCAATCTCGTAATTTAATGCCCCTGTTTCCTCAAATAGCTCCCTTGAAGCAGTTACATTAATATCTTCATTCTTTTCTCTGTGACCACCAGGCGCTTCCCACGTATTTCTGTCCTCATGCCTTACAAATATCCATTTCCCTTTATAAGTAGCGAATATAACAGCAAAATTAAACTGACTATTGCTTACTTCACCTATCCTGTAAAACTTTATCTCCATAGTTATACCCCAATCTCATTTTACTTTTCTTGAAATTTTTATAGTCCCTTAAACAAAATATTTGAAAATCTTTAAAAAATGGCTTCAACTTGCTTAAAAGCGACAGGGCAATATTCGATTCAATTTCAAAACAAACACTTAAAAATATTCTCGATTATATAAAGCTTTTTTGCATCCAAAATAAACATGTGCCCTGATAATTTTTATAATGACCTTATGAATTCAATTAACTTTTCTACATCAGCAATATCTGCATTGACTTTTAATGCATTATCAAACACATTGTATGCATCTCTATCATTTTCATATAGCCATTTTAAAGATTTCTTTGGTCCCAAATACCATAAACCTTTGATATTAAAGTAAATTTCTAATGAATCTACAAGTAGCCAATGATATCTATAATTGCCTTCTATATCTCCTTTTTGTGCTCTATCGAACATCTTAAAAAGCCAATTTTTTAGAAAGCATTTTTTCTCTGCTGTCAATTGTTCAGGCCCTTTTTTAAACTGCTTATCTATTTCTTTAAGAAAATTATCACACTTATTTCTTTCATCTAAAAGTATCTTTCCATCTCTAACGTGAAGAAACTGAGTAAAGTTATCCATCATACTTGTTTCATAAATCCAGGCATCTAGTTGTCTACCGCTAATTATAGTTGTGTCATTCTCTGCATGAGGGTTGTCGCAAAAGCATAATAAATCTATATCACTTTCTTCTGTAAAATCTCCATTAGCATAAGAACCATATA
>JASBVU010000020.1 GCA_029960905.1 Thermoanaerobacterium sp. | reverse complement strand
TTTAATGTGCCTTGCTCTGCTATCTTCTTCATCAGTTCCTCTGAGTAAAATCCTCTTTTCACAGCTACTTCCTTAAATATGGGATTGACTTCTACAAGCTGTGTATTATCCATTACATTTCTTGTCATAGCTATTGCAAATAAAGGTTCAATTCCACTGGACGTTCCTGCAATAATAGATATTGTTCCAGTAGGTGCTATAGTTGTAGTTGTTGCATTTCTCAATCTGATGTTCTTATCTTTGTATATGCTTTTATCGTAGTATTTAAAAACACCTCTTGCCTTTGCAAGTTCCATTGATGCAGCCTTAGATTCTTCGTCGATAAATTTCATTAATTTATCAGCAAATTCTACAGCTTCTTCTGAATTGTAAGGTATATTCAACATAAGAAGCATGTCAGCAAATCCCATAACTCCTAATCCTATTTTTCTTGTACCTTTCGTCATTTCATCTATCTGTGGCAATGGATACTTATTTGCATCAATCACATTGTCAAGAAAATGCACAGCATTATGAACAATATCTCTTAATTTATCATAATCTACTTCGTACTTGCCATTTTCTTCCTTAAGCATATTTTTAAGGTTTATAGAGCCTAAGTTGCAGGATTCATATGGCAAAAGTGGCTGTTCACCACATTGATGAACTACTATTCCATTACAAATCATAGAATGTGTAACAGGTTCAGTTAAATCATACACTACTTCTTTACCAATTTTTTCAATTACTGCAACTTCATCATAAAATTTCGTTTTATAGAATGATTTATACTTAATATTGCTAAGTGCTTTTTGTTTCTTTTCAGACATAAACCCAATCTCTTTGGCAAATTTATCACGTGATTTGCCAAAAATACCTAACTCATACAAAATACCATCAGTGCTATAAAATTTTTCTTCTCCATTAACAGAAGTATACTTAAACGTTGCTTTTCTTGGTTTTCTCGAACGATCGAATATGACACTTTTCATACCCAAATTTATAAGCAATATTTGCACATCTTGCAGTAGCCTTTTACTTTTTGATGTCAATACTACCCATGAACTATTAGACTTAGGATTATCCCTAACACTTCCATCGGCTGTAAACAGTGCTTGTAGGAAACCTACAACGGCTTCATATGGAGCTTTATATATGCTTTGAGGCACTTGCTTATTTTCTGCTTTCACATTTTTTACACCCAATTTTTTAAAAAACTCTACAAGGTATTTACTATGGTATGAAAGATGATAAACACCGTTTTCTCTTTTAACTTCTTTTACATCTTTGCCATATATATTATTAATAAATGGTTTTAGGTGATTCATTACTTCTACATCATCATTTCCAAAAGTAAATCCTACTCTTGTATCTTTATCACCATCTCTTAGCCAACCATCGCCTATAAGCCAGCCCAATGTCTGTCCAAGCTCTTTAGACCATTTATTAGGTAAATTTAATGTATAAGTCCTTCCATTATTTCCAGTATAAATATTATCTACTTTAAAAGGAAGTTCATAAACATTCGAAAAAAATCCATCTCCTGATTGTATTAAAATTTCATCACCAATTTTAATCCTACTAAATTCTTTCCATCCTTTTGATGTTAAAAATCTATGATCAGGAGTTGCTTTTATCTCATAGCCTGATTTCAGTGTTAATTTGATTACATCTTTTTCTCCATTATTGTATACTTTACTTATCATGTTTAAAGATGTACCTTCACTATTCAAATCAGGGACAGCTTCTGTGATATATCCTCCATTTACTACTTGATATTGTGTCATAGGGACTCTATTATCTGTTACAATATTCAATCCCCCATTTTGATATTTATTATATATCTCATCAATTCTCATCAAACCATACTCTGTAGATACCCACGTATCACCTGTGACACATGGGTTAGTTGATTCTATCTCACCCACAAGAGGCGTTGGATTTTTTTCGTTTATGCGATCTAAAAATACGATTCCAGGTTCTCCGTTTTTCCAAGCCATTTCAACGATAAGCTTAAATACTTCCCTGGCATTTAGACTTTTCACAACTTTATTTGTGTGTGGATCTACTAAGTTATAATCGCTTCCTTTTTCAACTGCTTCCATAAAATCTTCTGTTATTCCAACGCTTATGTTAAAATTGGTAATTTCATTGTTGTCTTGCTTGCACTGAATGAATTCAAGAATATCTGGATGATCTATCCTAAGTATACCCATATTTGCTCCACGGCGTGTGCCGCCCTGTTTTACCGCTTCAGTAGCAGAATTAAACACTTTCATAAAGCTTACAGGCCCAGACGCTACACCACCTGTCGATCTTACTGTAGCTCCTTTCGGCCTAAGCCTTGAAAAGCTAAACCCCGTACCACCGCCACTTTTGTGAATTATGGCCGCATACTTCACTGCGTCAAATATTTCTTCCATGGAATCCCCCACAGGAAGCACAAAGCACGCCGAAAGCTGTCCTAATGGCCTTCCCGCATTCATAAGCGTCGGCGAATTAGGCAGAAAGTCCAAATTCGTCATCATGTCGTAAAACTTTTTTTTGACCTCTTCCGTGTCTGCATTTATATCATACTCTTTGTCCACATCCGAAATTGCCTTTGCAACTCTCTCAAAAAGCTCCTCAACAGTCTCAACGACACGTCCATTCTCATCTTTTGCCAGATACCTTCTCTCAAGAACCTTCTTAGAGTTTTCAGTTAAATTCATTTAAAACCTCTCCTCATATGTATTTAACTACAATATTTTGTATGCTGATAAAGTTAATTATACATCTTATTGTGTGTTCAGACAAATCCATTCTCATCGAATTTTTCTGTCCATTTGCCGTGATTTTTCTTCATATCTTAAAATTTCTAAATCTTTATATCGTCATCCGCAAATTTAATTTAATATGCCATAAAAATATCCCGTCATCAACGGGATATTTTTTCTAAAAGCTCATCTACAATTTCTTTATCGTATTCTCCATTTACATAACCTATTCTAAAGCTATTGTCGCCTTTTGCCACAAGTTCCTTTATGATTTTAGGCCTTTCTATCCAAATACCGGCTACATTAAAATCATTATCAAAAAATACGAATGTCGGTATCTTTGCCTTTCCATCTCCGCAAAATGCCATCATGTCTTCTTCGTGTCCTTCTCTTTTCAATATCCGAAAGTCGATTCCTAAAAGAGCACATATTTTTGCCATTATTGGCACGCTTACTTGACAGTCTGGGCACCAGCTTTCGGCAAAAGACAAAACACTTGAAATCCTACTTTTAATATTCTTAATATTTTCATCTATATTCACAGTTTCAAACCTGTTTTTGAAAATTTCTGAGTTTTTGTTTTCATCACTTTTGATAAATTCATTAAAGCTTATACCGCTATCAAACAATTTCTTAATATCCATAAAAATCACCTATCTGTTGAAAAATGAACCCAAAACGGTCTTTGCACTGGATATGGTCATCCCTAACAGACTGCCGCTTCTCGTCATTATCTCATCCAAAGCATCTACAACTCTATCAATCTGCTCTTTAGTAACAATTAGAGGTGGTTCAAATCTTATTACATTTGGATTATTAAGGGTATATGCCGTTATGATGCGATGTTTATTTTGAAGTTCTCCAGCCACCAATGAGCCTAAGTATTCATTGGACAATTTTGATACGGCTCCTCCAGACAATTTGTCTAAAAGCCCGCCTTCTGGCTGGTTAAATTCAACGCCTATCATAAGTCCTTTGCCTCTTACATCTTTTATCAATTTATGCTTTTCTTTTAATTCTCTTAGCCTTTTTAAGAAGTATTCGCCTTTTTCTCTTGCAGCATCAGGAAGGTTCTTATCTAAAATAAGTTTTATGGCTGTAATACCAGCGGCACATGCTAATGTATTGCCGCCAAAAGTTGATGTATGTAAAAGGCATCTATCAGTAGTGCCGTAGCCTTTCTTCCATACTTCATCCTTTGCAATATACGCACCTATAGGCATCACACCGCCTCCCAGCGATTTTGCCAAGCACATTATGTCAGGCACCACGTCTTCGTGCTCACAGGCAAACATTTTTCCAGTTCTTCCAAATCCAGTCTGTACTTCATCAAATATCAGGTATGCATCGTATTTCTCAGTAAGTTCTCTCACTTCTCTTAAGTATCCATCATGAGGAACTATGACACCACCTTCGCCTTGTATAGGCTCTACAATAAATGCAGCTACATCTTTTCCCTTTAATGCATCTTCTAATGCATTAGCGTCACCATATTCCACCTGTACCGTATCAGGAAGTAAGGGCATAAAGTACTTTTGATACTTCTCACGTCCAGTAACAGAAAGAGCTCCTGCAGATTTGCCATGAAAGGAATTTTTACAGTAGACTATTTTATGCTTGCCTGAAGCAATTTTAGCAAGTTTCAAGGCACCTTCCACCGCTTCAGCACCGCTGTTGCAGAAAAAGCTCTTTTTTAAATCGCCAGGGGTAACAATCGCTAAATCGTACGCCAATGCTCCCGGAAAATCATTTACAGCAGCTTGAAGTATGTTCGGAAAATCTTTAACTTTTTCTATCGCTTCATAAATTTCATCTGGATTGTGGCCTAAATTTAATGCACCATAGCCGCCGAGGAAATCCAAATACTCATTTCCGTCGCTGTCCCATACAGATACGCCTTTTGCTTTTATAAAAAGCTTATCAAACTGCAGCATCGACAGCATAGAGACAAAATTAGAATTCACGTACTCTTTGTAATTTTCCCGCACTTGGCTCCTGTTTAATTTAAGCGCATCATCACACGTTATGTATTTTTGATCATCTTTCATAAAAAACATCCTTTCTTTAAGTTAAAATAATACCATAAGTATAAATTTGTTTTATTAATGAAAAATATAATTAAACACCAAAAATCATTGGAGGTGTTTTTGATGTCAATCAGAAAGAGCCACTGGACAAACATCAAAGGAAACCGAGTGGAATTCGCTGCTGACATCTACAAGTGGGAGACAAGGCATTTTAAGCGAGAAGCAAAATCGCAAAAAGCCCAATACAGATCCCACAATCACGGCATAAGCAAAGATATAAAAAGACCTATGCACGACAAAGTCACATGAGGGAGACAAACCTCTCCCTCTTTTAATGGTTGTGGTGATGATGGCAGCAATCATCGTGACAAGCATCATCATCTACAAATTTTATGTTGTCAAGCTGTTGTTTTACCCTCTCTCTTATCTCTTTTACATACTCCATCCTTAATTTTGACTGTTCTAACTTCTCTTCATCTGTTAGACCTTCATTTTTCGATTTATGGTACAGATAATTTATCCTGTCTATCATCTCTTTTGTAATCATATATTCACCTCAATCACTAATTAATAATTATATTATATGACTTTTAACAAAAAAAACAAAAGACGAGTAACCCCGCCCACGTTTCCATAACTAAATTTTAATTTCGACTTCATCTTTTATGTCGATAAAGTTTTCTTTCACGTCGCAACAATATGCGTACACTTCAACGCCTGCATCAATAGCATCTTTTAAAGCATACGCAAATTTAATATCTGTCTTTACATTTGGTGTAAAATAAAGCACATCATCCATCTGAACGAGAAAAACGACAGCAGCCCTCATGCCATCTTCTTTAGCTTTCTTAAGTTCTACCATGTGTTTTGTTCCTCTTTCAGTTGGTGCATCCGGAAACATTACAACGCCATTTTCCTCAAGGGTGACGCCCTTAACTTCTATGAAAAAAACTTCATCCTTTTTAGAAAGCTTCAAATCAAATTTGCTGTTTTTATACGTTTTTTCTTTTTCGATTACATCATAACCTGTAAACTTATCCAATTTGCCCCGCAAAATATTATCCATGACTACTTTGTTGGGAATTTGCGAATCGATGGATATAAGCCTTGTACCCTTATAGACGAATTCTAATTCGTAAAGAGTTTTTCTTTTCATTCCTTCTCTCTTTTCAAGAACAACAGTTGCACCAGGCACAAACAATTCCTTGCACCTGCCCGTATTAGGCACATGAACAGTTATGATTTCACCATCTATCTCTACACGAGCTAAAAATCTGTTTATCCTCTCTAAAAATCTCCCTTTTACAATCGGGTTTTCTATAAACATCTGACGCCGACCTTCCACAATTATTTAACAAAATCTTCTATGCTTACTTCAGCGAAACTCGTCGGAGTTTCCCACAGCCTTATGCTGTAGAGATGAAATCTTTCGTTTCTTAAACGAGGCTCTAACTTTTCCCACATCCATATTGCTATATTTTCACACGTCGTGTTAAAACCCAACACGTCATTTAAGTACGCATGATCCAACTTTTTTACAACTTCGCTATCAACGATAGCTTTTAACTCAGCAAAATCTATGACTATCCCCTCATCGTCAATGCTACCTTCCACAGTTACCTCCAACTTGTACGTATGTCCGTGGAGATTTTCACACTTGCCATTGTACTTCGTCAAATTATGGGCACTGTCAAATGTAAATACTTTTGTCACTCTCATACATCCACCACCTTATACCAATCTCTCTTGTATAGCTTCACACCTTCTCTGTCCGTCAGCATTTCTATTATACGTGACAATTTCTTCCCATCTTTCGTTATGTCAGGTGCTATATCATTAAGTGGAATTAACACAAAAGCTCTTTCCCACATGCGCTCATGGGGTATTTTTAAATCATAATCGTTTATAGCCACATTTCCATATAAAAGAATATCTATGTCAATTGTGCGAGGTCCCCATCTTATAACCCTTTCTCTTCCAAGCTCTTTTTCTACCGTATTTATAATTTTAAGAAGCTCATATGGGTTAAGCTCTGTTTTTATCTTTGCTACAGCATTTAAAAATTTATCTTGATTCTTATAACCTACAGGCTCTGTCTCATATATAGGCGATACCTTTTCTATAGTGACAGAATTTTCTGCAAGCTTAATAAGTGCACTTTTTAAATATTTCTCCCTATCACCAATGTTAGAACCAATAGATAAAAAAACATCTGTCATCTTACCATCGCATCCGTCATTTTAGCTACACGCCACATCTCTTTTACGTCATGCACTCTGACGATGTCAGCACCTTTTACTATTCCTACCGCAACTGTCGCAGCAGTACCCTCCATTCTTTCATTTACGTCAAGGTTTAAGACACGTCCTATCATTGACTTTCTTGATGTTCCAAGCAATATCGGAAATCCCAATACCTTTAGCTCATCGAGCCGTTTCATCAATGTCAGATTGTGCTCTAAAGTCTTCCCAAAACCTATGCCTGGATCGATCATTATGCTTTCCCTTTTTATACCTGCTTTTAAAGCAATATCAATGCTTTTCTCAAAAAAACTTATTACATCCTTTAAAAGGTCATCGTACTCTGCCACTTCCTTATTGTGCATTATTACGACACCAGCTTCATAATCAGCAACGACTTTTGCCATATCAGGATCTTTTTGTAAACCCCAGATGTCGTTTATGATGTGGGCCCCATTTTTAAGGCACTCGTAAGCCACTTTTGATTTCGTAGTATCAATTGAAATTATCGTGTCTACTTCACACAATTTCTTGACTATATCATCTATCCTCAAAAGCTCTTCTTCTGCAGTCACAGGTGTATATCCAGGTCTTGATGATTCTCCGCCTACGTCTATTATATCTGCACCGTCTTCAATCATCTTTAAAGCTCTCTCCATGCCCTTCTCCAATGTATTGTATTTTCCGCCATCGGAGAAAGAATCAGGCGTCATATTCAATATCCCCATTATGTACGTCTTTTTGCCGATTTCCAACTCTTTATCCCTTAATTTTAAAATGTAAGACATAACATCATCCTTTCCAACTATGATTATCGCTTTCCATTTATAAGCAACATGACTTCTTCTCTGGACCTCTGATCTGTCTTAAATAGTCCCCTTAATGCAGACGTTACAGTCTTCGCTCCAGGTTTTTTTATGCCACGCATTGTCATGCAAAGGTGCTCTGCCTCAACAACGACTGCAACCCCTAAAGGATTTGCGGCTTTTACAATTGTATCAGCAATCTCACTGGTAAGCCTCTCCTGTAGCTGAGGCTTTTTTGCTAATATATCGACGATTCTGGCAAGCTTAGAAAGACCCAATATTGTGCCTTTTCTTGGAAGATACGCCACATGCGCAACGCCCATAAACGGCAGCAAATGATGTTCACACATAGAGTACATTGGAATATCTTTTACTATAACTATTTCTTGATGTTCGTCCTCTTTAAATGTCTTTACGACATCCATCACATCTTCATGAAGTCCTGAAAAAATCTCTTCGTACATTCTGGCAACCCTATCTGGTGTCTCTAAAAGTCCTTCTCTTTTAGGATCTTCACCTATCGCTTCAAGAATGTCATACACTGCTTTTTTTATCTTCTCTTTATCTATCATCGCCATGCTCCTCAATAGAACTTATTTTTATATCAATATAACATTTTTTAGTTTTATGTACAAGTATAATGGCAATTTGGATTAAGAAGATAAACGATGATAAAAATATAAAAACGGCTCTCAAGAACCGTTTTTGTTTTAAACATATTTCATTCATCATCGTCTTTTGTTTCATCTTGATCAGCTTTTGGCTTCATGGTAGGGAATAATATGACATCCCTTATAGAATACGCATCGGTCATAAACATGATAAGCCTGTCAATCCCAATGCCTAATCCCCCTGTAGGAGGCATACCAACTTCTAAGGCATTTATGAAGTCATCGTCCATCATGTGTGCTTCATCATTTCCAGCTTCTCTTTGCTTAAGCTGTTCTATAAACCTCTCCTTTTGGTCAATTGGGTCGTTTAACTCTGAAAATGCATTTGCAATTTCTCTGCCGTATATAAAAGCCTCAAACCTTGATGTAAGGGCAGGATTGTCGTGTTTTCTCTTGGCCAATGGAGATATTTCAACAGGGTAATCAATTATGAATGTAGGCTGAATAAGATGGCTTTCGCAAAGCTCGTCAAATACAAGAGCTATTACATCACCTTTCTTCATGCCTTCTTTGACTTCAAGATGATGCCTTTTAGCAATTTCTATTGCCTCTTCATCTGACGATACTTTGTCAAAATCGATATCCAGAAATTCTTTTATGGCATCAATCATAGTAAGCCTTCTCCAGGGTGGCGTCAGATCTATCTCAGTCCCTTGGTAAATTATCTTTTTGCTGCCATTTACCTTTTCGGCTACATACGCAAATAGATTTTCAGTTATATCCATCATACCATGATGTCGGTATATGCTTCGTACAATTCCGTGTGTAAATTCTGGATTGTGCCTTATATCCATTCCTTCATTTCTAAACACTCTTCCCATCTCGTACACTTTCCAAGTCCACCAACGATAAGCCTCTTTGGTGGTTCAATGCAATCCTTAAATATGTCGATGTCAAGGGCATTGTGGTGTTATAAACGGCCTTGCTGCCGCACTGCCTGCTATGGTATGGTATTGGTGTTTCTACCTCTATAAATCCTCTATTATCTAAAAATTCCCTAATAGCTTTTATGATTGCAGTCCTTTTAATGAAAGTTTCATTTACGCTTGGATTTATTATAAGGTCTACATACCTTTGCCTGTACCGTAAATCTGGATCTTTAAGCCCATGCCATTTATCTGGAAGTACCTGCAATGACTTTGACAGAAGCTTAAAATCCTGAACCCTTATAGTGACTTCACCTGTCTTTGATTTAAACACTTCACCTGTCACACCTATGATATCGCCGATGTCAAGTATTTTAAATATTTCGTAATTCTTTTCCCCCAAAACATCCATCTTAAAGTAAAGCTGTATTCTTCCATCTCTGTCTTGTATATCAGCAAAGGAAGCCTTTCCGTGCCCTCTTTTAGACATTATGCGGCCAGCGATAGTGACTGTCTTGCCTTCAAATTTGTCATAATCATTTTTGATGTCAGATGTCATATTAGTTCTCTCAAACTTGTCAATTCCATAAGGCTCAACGCCTAAGCTCCTAAGCTCGTCCAACTTGCTCCTTCTAACTTTTAGAAGCTCATTTAAGTTTTCGTTGTTATTTACTTCATTTGTATTCGCCATAATACTCCTCCAGATTTATTTATGTATTTCCAAAACTTTGAGTTTTATTATGCCTGCCGGCACTTCTACACTGACTGTATCACCTACTTTTTTACCTAAAAGTGCCTTCCCTATAGGTGATTCATCAGATATTTTGTTGTTCATAGGATCTGTTTCAGTAGAACCTACTATTGTGTACTCTGCCTCTTCTTTAAAATCCTCATCGTAGACTTTTACAGTGCAGCCTACGCTTACTTTGTCGATGGCGATATCCTCTTCATCGATGACTTGAGCATTTCTAAGCATAGCTTCTATTGTAGCTATCCTTCCCTCAATAAACGCCTGCTCATTTTTCGCCTCATCGTATTCAGAATTTTCACTTAAATCACCAAATGCACGAGCCTGTTTTATCTTTTCCGCCACTTCAGGTCGTTTTACAGACTTAAGATAGTCTAACTCCTCTTCTAATTTTTTTAAGCCATCATAAGTTAAAATCACTTGCTTACCCATATTGCCAATCTCCTTTATAACAATATTGTATTTTATTCTATGTTTAAGCCAAATCAATTATGATAATATTAATACACAAGCACTGCTTTAAGCAGTGCTTGTGTCTATATTTTCATGTGGAATATTATAAAACAGTTTACAAATAAAGTCAAGTACTATACAGCACTAAATCTATTTTTTTTTAATCTCCTTGCCGCATTCTTTCTCACATTTTCTATAGTTTCTTCTGATACAGCCCTTTCAAAGCTCCTAAATCCTCCAAGCTTAAAGCCATGCTTTTTTGCTAACTTAGCTATCGTATCAACTTGTTCTACAGTCAAATCTCTTCCTAAAGAAAAGTTTTCTATTCGGCCTTCCATTGCAAGTATCATTGTCTCCGCCATACACGCATAACTTGTCTTTGGTGGGAAACCAAAATTGAAGTGAAAATCCACATCCCCTGGCACTTCCACAACACCACCTTCTATAACCAATACGTCATCCCTTGCATCGGCAACTTCCTTCGATACATCCCTGGGTCTTGCCACATCACATACGACAGCACCTGGTTTTAAGTATTCAGGCTTTATGATGGTATCTACAGCACTTGTAACTGTCACAACTATGTCTGCAGTTTTCAATGCGTCTTTTACGTCAGATGTGACTCTTGCAGCCATGCCTGTCTTTTCTAAAAGATATTTGCTAAAGTCCTCCAACTTTTGCTTATTTCTCGCCACCAATGTCATGTACTTGGCTTCTCTGGAAAGTATCTCAGCGCACACTTTCCCTATGGAACCTGTGGCACCTATTACTACAACCTCTGAATCCCTTATATCTTTTCCCATAAGTTCAGCGGCTTTTTTTGTTCCCTCTATGGCAGTAGCGATTGTGTAGCTGTTGCCTGTAGTTACAGCAATATTGAGATTTTTCGCGACTGTGATTCCTGCATCCCCAACTACAGACGTCAAAGCGCCTAATCCTACAATTTCAGCTCCTAAATTTTCTGCTATCTTGCCAGCCTTAATAATTTTTTTCATGACGTAATCTTCAGGAAGGCTCATCATCTGATTGGAAATAAGCGGCACTGCTACAAAATAGCCTTCTGTCTCAGCGTACTTGCTTTTTACACCTGTTATCTCCGATACTTTAAGAGGTGGCAGCATTTTTGTAAAACCCTCTACAACGCTGCGAGGCAATTTATTCATGATTTTAAACTTTCTGCTGACATCTTCATATTCAATTGGATGTATGATAAAAGCGAACTTGTGCATGTTAATCATCCTTTCAACAGAATATTTACTTTCCTATTGAGGCTTTTTCGCCGTTTAAATACTCTACTCTCGGCTCAAAGCCAATCCTATCGAGAAGCGTATTGTAATCGTCCGGCTTCATCTCAGACGGGCTTTTGCCTGATAGCGATACGAGCACAGCCTCCATTACATTCGTACCAAACGACCTTCCATTGAGATTTGGTGTCGTTGTAA
>JASBVU010000561.1 GCA_029960905.1 Thermoanaerobacterium sp. | reverse complement strand
TTCATTTGTTTTGGAATAAAAACCTCTATCCCCGGCAACTTCTTTTGGAACTTTATTTAAAACTTTTATAGCCTTCTTTATTATCGGAACAGCCAGAGTTCCATCACTTGGATTTCCTTCTTCTACTTCACTACAAATTATTAAACCTTCCTCTGATTCAGCCAGTGCTACTTTCCTCCCAAATTCTGTATCAGCCCTTGCTTTGCCTCTTTTTATGGGCCGTGCCCCTTCGTCAAATATGCTAACTATCCTGTTGGAAAATGATGTAGTCCCCTTTAATACTTCATTGGTCTGCTCTATGACTTTACCTACTTTAAAAATAGTATCTTCCAACTTTTGAATAACAACGCCTTTTGACTTGCTGCCGTTTTGTATTTTCTTTACTTCTTCCTTTGCTGCTTCGTAAACTCCCTTTGCTGAGGACAATACTTCCTCTCCTATCTCTACTAACTCTTTTACTGTTTTATGTACATTTTCCTTAGCTTCATTTGTCCTGTTTTTTGCAAATTTTACTATGTTCAATATCCTTTTTTTAACCGACCTCGTCCTGTCACGAAATTTTGCTTCTACAGCAATGCCTGCATCTTTTACCCTTTTAACCAGCCTGGTTAGTACTTTAATTCCATCTGAAAGGAGTCCTGCATCGGTAGGGTAATGAATATTGGACTTTACAACCGTCGTATCTATCCTTAGCTTCCTGGCTTTTATTAGTTTTTTCTCTATTGCTCTTTGAAGAATGAGAGTATTTAATTTTTCTAAAGTATCCTTACCAAATCTTTTTGTAAGTTTTGCCAAAGTAGTATAGTCAGGTACTCCACCGCAAATAGGTATATGGCAAAATATTCTCCATGAAATACTATCAGCTACTTCTTTACATAGAGTTTCATATCCAAGGTTATATCTGAATTTGAGATACATCATTCGAATATATGTATCAACTGGAGTGCTATACCTTCCACACCTGGAATTAAATTTTTCTATAAAGGGTTTGAAAATAGTTTCGTCATTCAATATTTCATCAACAATTGCCAGTTCACCTTGTAACTTTAAACATGATTCTGGAAGTAATTGGTCAAATATGCTTATTTGTCTAAAATCTTTATTTTCTATAACTAACATTTCCAATCCCTCTCCTCCCAGCTCTATTATACTATAAATGCCCAGATTCTGAAGAGGAACAATTTAGGTTTTTTGAAGAATTAAGACCTCCATTTTTCAATGAAAACTAATTAAACACGTTGTCATTTATTTTGTACTATTACTTTGCCATATACTTATAAGGGTCTGTGCATCGTTAGTCAAAACCGATTTGGCATAATCTGTTATATTATGACTTAAAGCTGCATTATTAAGGTGCTTTATAAAATCCTGCATATGTTTTATCGCATGATCCGGTCTTTTTATATCAAGCTGGTGCTTTGCTTGATCAAGAGCATTTAAAAGCTGTGGTATCATTGCTCCTTTTATATCCTTTGAATTTGCAAAACGATTTATTAAGCTTCTCATTGAATCTATACTCGTTGTTACTTTGAACTGTATCGTATTCTCAATCACATTTCCTCCTATATCAGCCACAGTGGCGTATGCCGTCCAATTTCCAACCATACCTGCCATATCTATCTCAATGCTTTGTTGTACATTAGGATCAATTGCATAAGCCTTGTCACCCACAACTATTTTTGCAGATACAATACTCGACGAATTG
>JASBVU010000560.1 GCA_029960905.1 Thermoanaerobacterium sp. | reverse complement strand
CTAAAGGTGTAGCCACAAGAGCAGAAGCAGCAGCTATCATATACGGCTTACTAGAGAAAAGCGGAACCATATAAGAAATATATAAGTTAGTTATGGTGAGAAAGATATGAAAATAAGTAATTCATTTCATATCTTTCTCAAAATGTAATTTAAGATAACCTTTTTAAATTTTTTTGATATCATAAATAAATCTATTGACTTTTGTAATTAAAGGATATAAAATATAATTAAGCAAAGCGCAACCGGTTGCAAATTTTCTATGAAATATCGAGAGAAGGGGGAATGTCCGTCAGTTTTAAATTAAATTTCATGAAAACGCTTATATGTGAAACAAAAAATAAAATATAAAAATAAAAAAACAAAAGGCTGATTAAAATCAATTAAACATTTTAGAAATATGGAACTGCATAAATTTTATAATTAAAAAGAGTATAAGTCAATAGAAAAAATTGACTTATTAAAGAGGAGGATTTTAATTATGAGGAAAACCTCAAAAGTGATTGCACTGCTTTTGGTACTTTTAATGGCATTTTCAGTGCTATTAACAGGGTGCGGAAATAGTACTAAATCTGATCAGAGCAAAACTTCAGAAAATAGTTCAACTCAAAATAAGACCGAGACGACAAGTCAACCTGTAACATTAGACATTTTCCAATTTAAAGTTGAAATAAAAGATGCTCTTCAAAATGCTATAAATACTTATATGAAAGAGAATCCAAATGTTAAAATCAATCTAGAAACTGTAGGTGGAGGACAAGATTACGGTGCTGCATTAAAAGCCAAATTCAATTCAGGTTCAGAGCCTGCAATATACAATGTAGGCGGACCACAGGATGTTGCTACATGGAAGCCAAAATTGGCTGATTTGTCAGATACAAAAGCTGCAAAAGCTGCTCTTCCGGGTACTCTCACTGGTGTGACACAGGACGGTAAAATTTATGGTTTACCATTTGATTTAGAGGGTTATGGTTTAATTTACAACAAACAGATATTCAACAAAGCTGGCATTGATCCATCCAGCATTAAAACTTTTGATGCGTTAGTAAATGCTGTAAAGACGTTAGATTCAAAGAAGAAAGAATTAGGTATTGAAGCTGTTTTCGCTTTTCCGGCAAAAGAAACTTGGGTTACTGGTCTCCATTTATCAAATGCATTTTTGTCACCAGAATTTGATGGAGATGTTATGAAAGCATTTAATTCTAAGACAGTAGAATTCAAGTATGGCGATGCAATGAAGCAGATGATTGATCTTCAGAATAAATATTCAGTGCAACCTACAGCAAGCTTAGATTACAGCACACAAGTAGAAAAGCTTTTTGGGACTGGAAAAGTCGCTATGATTCAGCAAGGCAACTGGGTATATCCTACATTAGAATCATTAGATAAGAATTTTGCCCAAAATGATATAGGTATGTTGCCATATCCTGTTCCGGGATATAAAGAGGACTCATATCCTGAAGGTGTTCCAATGTATTGGGCAGTTAACAGTGATAAACCAGCAGATGTTCAAAAAGCTGCTAAAGATTTCTTAGATTGGCTGTACACATCAGATGAAGGAAAACAGATAGTTACTCAGCAGTTTAAGTTTGTTCCAGCATACACTGGGTACAATTCTAATAGCATATCAGATCCACTTGGAATGCAGCTTTTTGTGGCAGCAAGTCAAGGCAAGACATTTGGATGGGTATTCATGGGATATCCAAACAATTGGGG
>JASBVU010000559.1 GCA_029960905.1 Thermoanaerobacterium sp. | reverse complement strand
TTCATATTGCGACAGGTGTTGCAGTGAACCAGAGATTTCGCAGATCAAAAAATAAACAGGGCATAGCCCTATGATATGACAAGGATTAGATGAATAATAATTGGAGCATGTAAATTCCGATTTTTACTGGAAAAAATTCAGTATTTAAAAATAAAAACACCCTTTCTATAATGAATCTTGTAACCAATCCAATAGAAAGGATGTTTTAAGATGAACAAATGTTATTTAAAACAAATGCTCACCTACTTCTTTAAGGTATACCATCTTGCAGAAAAAATCAAGGGGCTAAAAGATGGAAGATTAAATCTTCAAATTGAAACTTCAACTATTTCTTTTATAGTCCTGCTTACATTTATCTGTAGACTTAAAAGTTTTAATAGACTTGAACATTGGCTTAAAAAAGAAAGATTTAAGAATTTATTTCCAAAGAAAACAAGGTTGCCCCATATTGATACTATTAGGCGTTCCTTGAGTAGTTTTGATATAAACGGTTTGAATGTTTTACATGATCATGTAATAAAAACTATATTCAAAAATAAGGTATTTAGAAACGGTACAATAGATGGAATAAAGGTTGCTGCTATTGATGGAGTTGAGATATTTGAAAGTAACAAAAAGAGCTGTGAGAAGTGCCTTACCCGTGTTGATAAACAAGGAATAACTCATTACTTTCATAGAGCAGTTGTTTGTGCAACCGTGGGTTCTGATCCCCATATTGTATTGGGTTATGAAATATTAGAACCTAAAAAAGATTGTTCTGACAAAGATGAAGGTGAAATTACTGGAGGTAAAAGACTTATTAGAAAGCTTTATAAAAAATTTCATCATTTTGCAGATGTTATAGTTGCAGATGCTTTATATTGCAGGGCATCATGGATTACGGAAGTTCTTGCAATTGGAATGGACGCAGTTATCAGGGTAAAGGATGAAAGGCTTCATATTGTTAAAGATGCATTAGGGTTATTTCAAAGCCGATAACAAAAATATTTGTGTTGAGACTCTATGGAAGATAATACATAAAAGATGGGATATTGAAAATAATGTATTTCACCAATTAAAAACAGAATGTCATTTTGATCATTGCTATTTGCATAGTCCTAGGGGTTTAGAGGCTATAGTAGGATTCATGATGATAGCCTTTAACTTGACGCAATTATACTTTTTTAGAAACATTAGGGGATTTAGAGAGAAAAGACATTTGCAGATAAATATATTTAAAAGATGAAATGTTGATAATTATGAATTGGATTAATCCAATTTTTAACACTGAATAATTAATAATAAAATTGAAAATATATTTTTTCATCATGATGGGGAGGGGGAAAGTGTATCAATAATACATTGCTTACGGCCTTTTTAAAATCCAGAAATCCCGTAAAATGGAATATACCTAATTTCCTATCAAGAAAAAATTTATTGGAAATTAGATGCGAAACCTCTGACATAATAGTAATTATGTTGCTTTTTTTTATCCTTCAATGGTACAATTTAATTAGAAATAGGGTTAAAATGCAACATAATTTGCAAATAAAAATGCAACATAATTTTGTGAAGGGGAATTTTTTATAAAATCGCTACTGGAAGACCTATCCCATACGTGAGATGGGAGAAGTCACTACCTCATTGCTACTTTGAGTCCTGTATGTATTTGATCCAATGGTTGTAAGACTTAAACTTGAAATAAGGGGAAGTGTCTATGTTCAATGATTACATT
>JASBVU010000558.1 GCA_029960905.1 Thermoanaerobacterium sp. | reverse complement strand
TTTTTGGCGAATTCTTCTTCAATTATCAAAAAATAAGCAGTTAATTGCATGACATCTTTTAAAAGTGGTGAATGTCCTTCGACTTTAGAACTTTTTAACTCTAAAGGAATTAATTCATTTCCTATATCGTAAATGTAGTCTGGCTTTCCGCTTATTCCATATTTTGAAGATTTTAAAAGTTTACTGTATATAACACCGTCTTTTTTTACTTCTTCCTGTTTATCTATGTATATCAATTTTCCCCTCTTAAAACCAATGATCCTTTTCATCTCTTTATAAGGAGGTCTTTTTTCTACAATCTCCTTCGAAACTATGTAAAGTATTAAAAGCGTAAAGACAAAATTCATCAAAACTATCATTTTAAAAGCCCTATCCCAATAGCAACCATAGCCGCAATAATTAATATGGCTATAGCTATTTTCTTGTATTTTAACCTTACAATATCTTTATAGTATTTCTCATGATATTCAATGCCTTTTTTAAAATTGCTAAGCTCATTTCTTTCTCCGGTTTTATCTCTCAATTCATTTATATATTTATGTCCGTACTTTTTCTCATAGTACCACTGATATGGACAATACAAGTATTGATTTATTTCAGAAGCAGAAATGTACTTGTTTGACATACTATCACCAATTCTAAGCAAAATAAAAACATTGCAGATTATCCCACAATATTAACTATATCAATTTTTAGATTCATCTGCAATGTTTTATACATTAATTTTTTATTAACTGTCTTTAGACTTGATTATTTCATTCACATATTCGGAATATTGGTTTAGCAGTAATTCTGCTTTCTCCCTTGTGGGGGCTTCAGAGTATATTCTACATGCAGGCAGCTCTGAATCTGGAACTAATAAAACCCAAGCATCACCGTAATTAAATCTTATTCCATCTAAAAACATTGATTTTTCATCTTTCTTTTCGTAAAACTTCCTTATTATTAATCCCTTGTCCTTCCAATCACAGTTTATCACTTTGCTTAATTTCACTCTTTTGGGTATAGACTTCTTTAAATCAGACAATTTAAAATTGTTTTTGCTTAAATATTCAATTAGTTTCAATGTAAAATTTATACCGTCAAAACTCAAATGAAATTGAGAATTTTCATCACTTTTACCATTTTCAATCTCAAACATTTTTTTCATCTTCTCAGGCTGAGAGATTTTACTAAACTTTGTCTCAACACCAAGCTCTTTTGACATTTCACTTAAAAATTGGGAACCATTAAACGGTATCACAAACTTGTTTTTCCCATTTTCTTTACCAACAAGTATCCTCAAATAATCCAATTCATCTTCATCAAGCAAATGACCTTCATCATCATAAACTTCAACATTTTCCCCATCATCTGAAATTTTGATACCTACATCGTAATTTACCGCAGCTTTTCTATAATCGTGTTTTTGACTCAATAAATTCAATAAATTTTTTGTCGCTTGACCAATTATATTTACGTTTAAATTTTTAAATGAATCACCATTTAAAGATAGGCTTTCAGCGTACTCCTTATTTACATCTACTGTCACTTCATCATTTATAACATGGGCTATATTGTAATCGTTGATTTTATATTTATTCAAAATCTTTTTTTCTACATTTCTGTCGATATCACACCCATTCTCATCGATGACAATAATATTTACCGCCTCTTTATCTAAGTTTTTTACAAATACACCTGCTTTATATCCATTTTTTCTGATAGAATACCTCA
>JASBVU010000557.1 GCA_029960905.1 Thermoanaerobacterium sp. | reverse complement strand
TACCCTGCCTTTTTCTTTTTTTCTAGTAGAAAAATTTGCTTACACAAAATAATTTCCTTCATCAATCTGACTTGCTTTATGTCATTTTGTTTGCGTTAGATCTGCTTATCTATTTTATATAATTGAGCCATTCGAATCTTATTTTTGAGTGCCCCCAACATAATTTATAGATTAATGAATAACGAATGAAGGAGGAATTATATATAATGGGAAAAGTTTTGATTAGATCACTTACAGGTGTTAGTTTAAGCACTGCAGGAGTTATTCTTGATTATTTGGATTGGATTTCTTACGCATCATTATTATTGACTTTAACTGGACTTGGAGCTACTGCATCAGCTGCTGTTTGGTCTTATCGTGCTACAATTTTGGGACTATCCAGAGCGGGTAAGAGAGCAGCGGCAAAAGCACTTTAATAGAATATAGTAAAGAAGGTAGTGTGTGGGGCACTAACTTCTTTATATGAAGGTGATAAATATGCTCATATTAAAACGTCAAGGATTAATCAATACGCTTTCTTTTTTCTATTGGCTCTGATATTAGTTGCCAATACTTTTTTTCAATCAGGCAATTTGGAGTCATTGAACAATTTAACGAAATTCAAAAAAAATTACCGTTATTCACCGAATCTTTTGTTATTGTGTTTATAACTTCGATGCAATTGATAGCGGGTATTATAGTTATAATAATGGAAACACTATTTGTTACATTTGTTGCAAATTTCATGACTAAAAAGAAATTAAAATTTAGCAACTGTATATTTCCAATCCTTTTAGCAAATATCTTTTCAACATTATTAAATATGACTATTATTAAGGCTATCGATCTTGATGATATGCAAAACATCCAATGGATGATCTGGTCGCCGATCTCACAAATATTGTTGGCAGTTTTTATATATATATATTTTTCGATTATTGATAGGTCTATATCAAACAACGTAAAAATCAAATTAGGGGTTCTTATATTTTCGGTATTTTATGGTGTGCCACTTATTATGCACACATTGATAATAGCTACATTTTTTCAATAATTTAGGAAAGAAAGGTGTAAAAGAATATGGAAAAACATTTTAAATTGAAGATGATGATCGTATTTGTCATTTCAATTATTTTTTGATTGGTAGGCGTTATCACATTGGTAAGAATCATCTGGAAAATGTTAGGGAATTGAGGATAGATGAGGTATTTCAAATATAAAAGTAAAAAAGAAAAGCAATTTCTAATATAGAGATTTTCTACGGTCCTTTTTTCAACAAGTTTGCTGAAGAAGATAAAAAAATATTACTTTCCGTATTATACAAAATAAATCAGGTTATTCATTTTATTTCAAAAATAGCACCAATTTTTGTTTACTCGCTCATTTATTATTTTCACTCCTATTTAGAACCTTTTATAAATCCTTTTTATATCGCAACAATTTATTTAATTTTTAGCCTTTGGTTCACAGATATCAATAATGATGATTATGACCCTCAGGAAATGGAGAATATTTTCATATGGATGTATAAAGCCCGAAAACATAAATTCAAGTTGCTTATTCTGGAAAGATTGGCATTAACATTTGGAACAAGCATTCTTTTCTACTCCATTTTTATCTATATTTATATGAATAAAATGAATGTTAGCTACGTAATAATCTTTTTATATGAGGTTTTCGGAATCATTGCTGCCAGGCAGTGTCAATATTTTTGTGTAAATGACAATACACCTTTTTGGATAGACTGTC
>JASBVU010000019.1 GCA_029960905.1 Thermoanaerobacterium sp. | reverse complement strand
GCTCTTGGCTAGTGGTTCCCACTACCAAGCCCACAGCGGACTTTCACCGCCTAGTTATCGCCCATGCCGGGCGCACGCAAAATAGTTCCTACTGGCTTTTACACCAAGTAGGAACTATCAGCCCTTCGGCGGTTGAAGTGAGTTCCATCACTTTTTATACAATTGTCAATATCATTATACCCAAAATGTAAAAACTTTCCAAGGTAGTAAAAGCTAAATGATATGCGTGCAGTATATTTCTGTTATATGATATAATGAAATCAAGAAAAGATTTATTAAAGAGTGTGTTTGACTTTTAAAGTGTGACTTTCAAGGAATAAACCTATGAGTTTTGAAAGGCAAGAAGAAAAAGTAGAAAAAAGTTTCAGAAAGGATGAAAAATTATGCCTAAAATATCTGCTTTTGAAAAACATTTTGACAGATATGAAGAATGGTTTGAAAAAAATGAATATGCCTATCAATCGGAATTAGATGCTGTAAAATTACTTATGCCGAAATTTGAAAAAGGGTTGGAAGTAGGAATCGGAACTGGAAAGTTTGCAGTACCTCTAGGTATAAAAAGCGGAGTAGAACCTTCTTATCAAATGAGAAAAATAGCTCTAGAACGGGGTCTTAATGTGGTAGATGGAGTAGCAGAAAATCTTCCGTTTGAAGACAACTCTTTTGACCTTGTTTTAATGGTGACGACTGTATGTTTTGTAGATGATGTGCTAAAATCTTTCAAAGAATGCTTTAGAGTACTTAAAAATAGCGGTACAATTTTAATAGGCTTTGTAGATAAAGAGAGCACAATTGGCAAAATATATCAAGCAAATAAAGAAAAAAGTCTATTTTACAAAGAAGCAACGTTTTATTCTACAAGTGAAATAGTTGAATTGCTTTACGAAGCAGGATTTAAAAATTTCAATTTCTCACAGACCATTTTTAAAAAACTTGATGAAATAAAAGAAAAAGAACCTGTAAGATATGGCTTTGGCAAAGGCTCCTTCATAGTAATAAGCGCTAAAAAATGATATTTGAACTACACTTTTTAAAGCAAAGCTTTTATTACGTTGTCTAAAAAATCCCCTTCTTTGGGTTGCGTATCCTCTTTTGATTCTATTTTTTCTATCAATGTACCTGATAAAACAATTTGCACATTTTGATTTCTATCCACAATTATTGAGATAGGTTCCAAAGCTCCGCTAAGTATACCTAAAATAACCATTATCTGTGAAGGGGTTAAGACTCCCTTCTTTTTTTCATCTCCTCCTTTTCCACCTGTGTTATCTTTTTCACCATTTTCCCCATTCCCTTTATCACCATTCCCTCCATCTACATCAGGATGTTCTCCACCTTCTTCGTTTTTATCCTCCTCCTTATTTTCTTTTTGACCATCCTCTTCGCTATTTTCCTTTAATCCTAGCTTTAATATCAAATCTTTCAATTGGGATTCTAAATTATCCGATGAAAACATGTATTTTCTCCCCCTATAACTTTTATGTCATCTTATTGGCAGTGGAAAAATTATTATCGCTGGCTCTTCAGGTCTTGCATAACCCAAACCAAAATAGAGAATTAACGAAAGTACAATTACAAGCAAATAAGCATTTAATCCTTCTTTTTCTTCTTTCATACGATCACTCTTTTCATAAAATTTTATATACTCGTTTTTATATATGATTTTATAGTTTGTCTTGTGCTTGTACTGAATAATAAATATAGGCCTCCACATTAGTATGGAAGCCTATGCTTTGTCTCCTTTGTATATTAAAGCTTCTTCGTCTACGTATAATTCACAAGGTTTATATTCATTTTCAATTCCTTTTGAATCTTTTAAGGTCTCTATACGATACATAGAAGACCTGTACCAATTAAGTTTTGGCTCTACTTGCACAAATTCGTATTGTTTACCTACTGTATTTAAAAGATAATCCCAATTTACATAATGATTAAAGTCGTGGATAATATCTGTCACTACCACTTTAAATTTACTTGCTAAAATTTGCTGGAAAACATTCCACTTTTCCAATGAGGCCTCTATTAACGTCAGTCCAAAATACCCTGCACACCCTTCTTTGGAAAGAGCAGAAATCCCTCTTCCTATGCAAATTTCCAAAGCTTCTATAGTCTCTGGCGGGTCAGTAATAAAAGTATCAAAATACCCTACATATTCCTCTGGTAGTTTGTCTCTAAAATCGTATTTCATGGCTTTTATAGGCATATTATATTTATTTGCCACCTCATTGATATATTCCACTAGTCTATCATCTATTTCCATCACAACAATTTCCGTTGGCATACCTGAAAGTCCTGCTGCTATACTTACAAGGTCATCATCACCTAAAACTAAAAGCTTTTTCCCCTCTAAATCTCCTCTTTCAGCCATGAGAGCTATTCTGCCCACCACTGTTTGTGTCGTAACAAAACCTTGGTCATAATCACTAATAGCTTTTGGGCGATTTACTGTAACTTGGTCAAATTTTTTGATCAAGTCTTCTAATTTAGAAAAGTTTATCCCTCGTCCTTCACACGCGTGACAAGTATATGTTCTTTTTGGAGCTATTTTAAGACTCCCAAGATATTCTAAACCTTTAGAATTAAATTTTATATCTCCATTTTTCTCAACTTCCAACAAATTTTTTTGACGTAGTAACTCAATTATTTCTGCTACAACTGAAAAAGGTTTTTGAGATAAGGATATAATCTCCCAAAAATGCGGAGTTGCTGCAGCAGCTGACAATATTTTTTCCACATCCTTAGAGGAAGTCATAACCCCTGTTCTTTGGTAGATTTGGTGCGCTATATCTTGTAGACTTTCCATCTTCTCACCCCCATAATAGTATTTCTACAAGCTTTTTACACCTTCAAAATACCATACAGGGGTATATTCCATTTAAGTCAATATTTAGGCCAGCACATAAAATTATACATTTAATTGAATAAAAAAGTCAAGAGAGGTCAAAATTACGTAGTCTCCCTCTCTATCAGAGTTATAGGCAAAATATTTTCTTTTTCCACCTTTTCACCATCTATTTGGCGTAATATCAGTTCAATAGCTTTTCTTGCTATTTCTTTAATTGGTTGTCTTACGGTTGTTAAAGAGGGAACTACCAAATTAGCAACATTTATATCATCATAACCTACAATTTTCAAATCTTGAGGTATTTTTTTATTTAACTCTTTAGCCACACTTATTACAGAAGCAGCGATTAAATCGCCACTGGCAAATATCCCGTCGATGTCTGGATGTTCTTTAAAAAGGTCTCTTACTATTTTTTTAAATTCTTCTATTTCAAAGCTATTTAATTTTGTTTCTACAACGTAATGTTCCACACCCTCTTGTGTTGCTACATCTTTGAACGCTTTATAACGGTTATTTGCCGGTGTATTCAAAATCAATGGTCCGCTTATGTGAGCGATTTTTTTACATCCCTTTTGTATTAAAAGTTTTGTAGCCAAAATTCCACCTTTATAATTGTCTGAAGCTACATAAGGTATATTGGAATAATATCTATCAATTGCCACTATAGGAAGTTTCACATTTAAATATTGCTCTGCTTCTAAGGTATGACTGCCAATAATTATACCATCAACTTGATGTCTTTTCAGCATATCTATATACTCTTTTTCCTTGCTACTATCTTGCCCAGAATTGCACAACAAAATTTTATAACCTTCTTGATAAGCGTAATATTCTATGAAACTTGTCAACTCTGCAAAAAAAGGGTGTGATACATTGGGAATTAATAAACCTATTAAATAGGATTTTTTTCTGTATAAGGACCTTGCTAATTCGTTAGGCTGGTAATTTAATTCTTTCATCGCCTCATAGACTTTTTTTCTCGTTACCTCGCTTATATAGCCTCTGTTATTTAAAACCCTTGATACAGTCGTAACAGTAACTCCTGCTTTTTTCGCTACGTCTTTTATAGTTGGCATATCTATCACCTTCTATTACTACTTTTTATCTCCTCTTCTATTATACCTTTATCGTAATTACAATTAAAGTTTTCATATTGAGATAATGCGTGTATTAAAATCGCTTTCTTTCGCTTAATTTAGCCTACAAAATTTTTATATGGACTAATGGCATATTTTACAACGATTTTACACCATGTACTAGTAAATATTTTACCTCTTCTAATGTTGGCATTGCAGGAATTGCTCCTCTTTTAGTTGTACATAGGCCACCGGTAGCATTAGCAAAGTCAATAATTTTTTCGAGTTCTTGAGTTTTTAATTTCTCTATGGGATAATCTATTTTTGATATATTATAAAGAACTCCTCCTAAAAAAGCATCTCCAGCTCCTGTTGTATCTACCACATTTACACGATATGCAGGTATATGTCCTGTGCCCGATGTATGTCTATAATAGCAACCACTTGCTCCTAAAGTTACTAAAACTAGTTTTATCCCCATATCAAATAATGTTTTACTGCCATATTCCAAGTTTGATTCTCCAGTTAGAAATTGTAGTTCGTCTTCAGATAATTTCACTATATCTGCATATTGTAATCCCAAAATAATTTCTTTTTTCGCAACAGTTTCATTTTCCCATAAAGGTGGTCTCCAATTTGGGTCATATGAAATAATTTTTTTATTTTGTTTTGCATATTCAATAGCTTTTAATGTGGCACTTCTCGAAGGTTCATCTGTCATAGATAAAGACCCAAAATGAAATATTTTTCCTTTTTCTATTAAATCCAGTTCAATATCCTCTTCTTCCAACATTGTGTCAGCTCCCGGATTTCGATAAAAAGTAAAGCTTCTGTCTCCTTTGTCATCAAGATGTACAAAAGCAAAAGTTGTATTTTCTTTTGTAGTAAATTTTAAACCGTCAGTATTAATTTGATTATTTTCAAGTACTTTTTTTAAAAAATATCCAAATTGGTCATCACCTACTTTACCTATAAAAGCACCTTTTCCTCCTAATTTTGTAACAGCAGTTAACACATTTGCAGGTGCTCCCCCAGGATTCATTTCAAATAGTGTATTTCCATTATCAGAAAACCCTGCAGGAGTAAAATCAATCAGCAACTCACCTAAAGCTATAACATCATACATTATAATCACCCCACACAGATTTTATTTTACACTGTGGTAACGCTCACTTTAAATTTATCAATAAATTTAATCTACAACAATATCCCATTTATTTAAATAATTAATTTTGCATTCCCCTTTGGAATATACAGATATATTTACCGAATCTTTGCTAGGATATATCCTTCCACTCATTACTTTTTCCCCATCATTAATAAATATCTCAACCGAACTTACATCTACAAATACTCTGAGTTTAAGTTTATTATTTTTTAAAGCTACATTTATTTTCCTTTCTCCTTTAGGTCCTATACCTGATTTATTGCGGTCAAATATAAATAATGATTCATCTCTTTTATATGATAAAATAGTTTCTTCATTGTCTCCTTTTCTTATTTTTAAACCAAATTCCTCTGCTTTACCCCCCTCAAACTCAACTTCAAGTTCATAACAGTCACCATATGTGTCTAAGTTTTTTTCTCCATCTATCTTTAAGTTTATAAGCTTATAATGATTTTTTCTGTAGTTTTCTATTTCTTTAATCGGCCTAAAATATAATTTACTATTAACCATTAAAATTTCCCTTGGTAATGTCATGGCTCCAGCCCAATTATGGCCTCTTTCCTGTGTTGGCATAACTCCCCCCCACATATCCATCCATGCAACCATAAGCCTTCTTCCCAATTTATCACTAGTAGTTTGTGGAGCATAAAAGTCAAATCCATAGTCAATCTGTTGATAACCATCAATATCAAACTTAAATATCCCTTTGTTTATGTCTAAATCTCCAATAAAATATATAGATGAGTGAGTACTATTAAAATCATTCCCTCTAGTCTTTATATGTTCTGCAGATACCATCAGTACATGCCTGCCCTGTAATTCAAATAAATCAGGACATTCCCAATTGTAACCTGTGTTTTCATTCCCTCTCGCAAGTATATTTACAAAATCCCAATCTTTTAAATTTGTTGATTTATACAATAATACCTGCCCGTGTCCATTTCCATCATTTGAACCTAACATCATGTAATAATATTGTCCGTTTTTAAAAACTTTAGGGTCTCTAAAATCCTTTTTACTTGCTTCTTCTGGAATTTGTTTTTCTCCAATTACAGGATTTTTACTGTATTTTATGAAATTAATGCCATCTTTCGAGTAAGCCAAATTTTGAACCTGCTTATAATCTTTACTCTTATCAGGTCCTGTATATATGTGTCCAGTATACAGTAAACATAACATATCGTCTTTTTCAATGGCACTACCTGAAAAACACCCATCTTTGTCAAAATCATCTCCCGGCGCTAACGCTATTGGAAGATAAGTCCATTTAACCAAATCCTTACTAATCGCATGCCCCCAATGCATTGGACCCCAAACTGCATCATAAGGGTTGTGCTGATAAAACAAATGGTAATTATCCTTGTAATATATAAATCCATTAGGGTCATTAATCCAACCATATTCACCCATTAGATGGTATTTCAATCTATACTGCAAATTTAATCTACTCTTATTTGCTTGAATATACTTATTTGCATCATTTATATTACTCATTCCAATTCTACCTCCAGTCCATTATTTTATTGCACCCTTTGAAACACCTTCTATAATCTGGTTTTGCATTAGTAAATATACAATTATTATAGGAATTATAGCTAACATAAGAGCTGCCATTGCACGTCCATAGTCAACCGTGTAAGTTCCATAAAAATAGAAAACAGAAAGCGGTAGAGTCCTCTGCTCTGGTGCCATAAGTACTAAATATGGCAATAGAAAGTCATTCCATATCCACAAAATATCCAATATAGCTATTGTTGTTGTTACTGGCTTCAAAAGCGGAAAAACAATTTTAAAGAAAGTCTGAAGTTGGCTACTTCCGTCAATAGTAGCAGCTTCTTCTAATTCCAATGGTATACTCTTTATAAAACCGTGATACATAAATACAGCCAAAGATGCACCAAAACCTACGTACATATAAATCAATGCCCATTTGCTATTCATCATGCCGATAGAACCATATATTTTTACAAGGGGTATCATTATCCCTTGGAAAGGAATAATCATAGATGCCACCATAAAAAAGAACATAAACTGATTGAATTTCCACTTTTTTCTTACAAATATATAAGCAGTCATTGATGACAGCAATGTAATCAAAAATACACTAAAAGCAGTTATAATCAAAGAATTCAAAAAAGCATGTATATAATTCATTTTTGTAAAAGCATCAATGTAATTGCTTAAATTCAGCACCGACGGAAGCTTGAGTGGATTGCTAAGTATTTCCTTTCTCTCTTTAAAGGAATTAATTAAAACTATAAAAAATGGAAATATATAAAGCACCAAAAAAATACTTAAAGCAAAAAATTTTATTCCATTAAGTATGCGATTATTCTTTTCCATCAATTTTCCACCTCCAGCTTTTTGCTAAAATACACTTGAAGCAACGTGACGGTCGCTACCACAAAAAAGAGGAAAATCGCTTTTGCCTGACCAGTGCTATACTGCTGGTGTAAAAAAGCAGTATTGTATATGTGAAGTGATATCAATTCTGTACTTTTATAGGGGCCTCCATTTGTCAAAGCTAAGTTTATATCGTAAACCATAAACCCTCTTTGTAATGTCAAAAAAACACTTATAGTAAAAGAAGGCACCATTAATGGAAGTATTACATTTTTTAGTCTTTGATAAGAATTTGCACCGTCTATACTTGCCGCCTCTAACAAATCTCTCGGTATATTTACCAGACCTGCAATATATATCACCATCATGTAACCAGTATATTGCCAGACTGTCACAATAACCAAAGCCCAAAAAGCTTTGTCAGGGTCTGATAGCCAAAAATTAGAAAAAATCGGTACATTGTATGATTTACCAAAATATACTAAAATCTCCGAAAAAATAAATTGCCATATAAAACCTAATAATACTCCTCCTATCAAATTGGGAGTAAAAAATCCTGCTCTAAAGAAATTTTGACCTTTTAAACCACTCGTTAATACATAAGCCAAGAAAAATGCTATAACGTTAATCAATATCACTGTGAAAAATACATATTTTAATGTCAATAAAAAAGATGTCCAAAACACCTTATCTTTAAATGCTTGTAAATAATTTGAAAAACCTACAAAAGCATGTGTAGCAGAAATACCATCCCAATCAGTAAAAGTCAAATATATTCCATACAAAAACGGCAGTATCATTACCGTAAAAAAAGCAAAGATAGTAGGTCCTGCAAATATCAAGTACGTTTTGAGTTTAGCCAACAAAGTTTTTTCTTGATTCACATTCATATCCTCCTTTACTTTTATATTGAATAACGGATAGACAATAACATTCTATCCGTTATTCAATCAAATCTTACGTATTATTGAACATTTTTCCAATAATTTTCTATTTCATCAATCAAGGTTTTTCTATCAATTTTACCTGCCAAATACTTCTGCATTGAAGCTCCTACGTTTGGCCAGTGATCTGGCGGTAATGTAGTCATAAACTCTAAAGTATTGCCACTCTTAACATACTGCAGAATAGATTTAGCAAGTGGGTTTTGTGGCTGTAAAGTTATGTTCTTAAATGCAGGTATAATGTTAAGTTTGTTCACAAGCATATCTTGACCTGTAGAGCTGTATACTAACCAATCTAAAAATTTCTTAGCTGCATCTTGCTGTTCAGCACTATTTTGTGTTTTATCTATACCAATAAATTTTGTAGCACCTACAGGTATACCTGAATTACCATAGTCATCTGGGTTATTGCTAATTGGTACAGGTATAAAGCCGTATTGTTCATTTGCAGTATCAAATTCTTTTATCTGTGGCCATGCCCAATTTCCCATAAACCAAAAGCCAACTTCACCTTTACCAATAAGTTGTGGTCCTCTCTCGTAAGTCGCAGATAATGGGTCATCTTTATCTATGTTGTACTTTTTCATCATGTCAAAAGTATCCATTAAACCATTAAACACTTTATTATTTGCTAAATCAACTTTTCCAGCTTTTAAGTCTGATAAAAATTGAGCTACTTGAGCAGGATCTTTAGATTGGGCTGTATATGCTATTGGAAGAAAATGTCCGCCTAAAGACCAATCCATTGGAGGAATTGCTATTGCTTTAACACCTGTTGCTTCTACTTTTTTAAATGCTTCTTCCAAAGCATCTCTCGTCCTTATTGAACTCGGATCAAAGTTTCCACCAAAAGCCTTGTCCAGTACAGCCTTGTTGTAAATAAGTCCATATCCTTCAACAGCAAATGGGAACGCTATAACCTTTCCATCCACTGTAGCTGCATTTAAAGCACCATCTATCGCATCTGAAACCCATTTTTCACTACTTAAATCTAGGAACTTATCTTTGAATTTCGATACCTCACCCGGATCTATCATTGCCATTGTCGGTGCATTCCCAGCTGCATACATTGATATAACCTTTTCAAAAGGCGTCTGATCAGCTGCTGTAGGAATGACTTCTACTATAATATTCGGATTTTCTTTTATAAAAATTTTAGCTACCTCTTCTAATTGAGCCTGACTTTCCGCCTTAGAATTTAGCAAAGTAATTTTTACAGTCTTTGTTGCCGTGGCAGTACTATTACTTTCTCCATTATTGCTGCTTTTTGTACCACAGCCTGCCATGAGCGAAAAAACCAATGCAAACGTCAACATAATGGATAAAATTTTTCTCTTCATGACAATCCCCTTTCTTTGAAATTTTTTTGATTTACTCTTATTATAATTGATTAATTTTTATATGTCAACCGTTTGACATAAATTTTTTGATAAAATGTCAACCGTTTATAATACGGTTGACATTTTTGAAACTTATTAATATTATAATAGATTGTATCTTGCTATTCTATTAATTTGCTCCGCTAATCGTTGTACATTTTCTTTTTTTGAAGATTCAAATACTGACTTAAAAGCATTAGCACCATATACGTTAATAGATAAATTTAAAAACCCGGTTTGCGCTTCATCAATGTACGCATTTAAAATCTTATACACAGGAATATAAATCCATATGCCACCATACTTTGCATCTTTTGTAGACTTTACATTTTCTTCTTCTAATATTATTAATTCTTTATTTGTAAATATAATCATATGAGAAGTTGATTTTAATTTTTTGAAGAATTTAAAGTAAGGAACTTTTATATCAGCTTGATATAAAAAATCTATTACTTTTTCGCCATTTAATACAGCTTTTTTTGCATAATTCATAAACTTGTAATTTATATCCCTCAAACAATCAAAGTCATCTATTTCTTTTTCCTTATCAAACGTTTCTATGTCACATAATAATATACGTAATTTTTCAATTATAGGCTTAAATATATTTTCGACAACAGTGTTGTACTCAAGCACAAATGACCTCGTTTCACCTTCTATGTTCCCATTTATTTTTAGCCATGAATATAACAATATAGACCCATTTTCAATGTAATTAATATTTTCAATAGGATACGAAACAGCATTAATACTATTTTTCATTTTTTCGAGAAAAACCACATTATTTTCATACAAGAACATGAGTTTATCGTTTGTCTTTCTTCTACCCCAGCTATCAGCAGGAGCATATACAGCATTTAAAAAACGCGTCGAATCTTTAAAGTTTTTATCGTAATAAGATTTAAACATTTCAGGAATTTCACTGTAGTCTTTTATAGTTCTTGCCCAGGAATTTATATCCGACGGCATTTCTCTCACCCCCCTTTTAACTTTTTTCAATTTTAAACAGTGTTATTAAAACAACTGCCATTATGGAACATAATGCTCCAAAGTAAAAGGGTGCAGCAGGAGATACTTTATCCCACAAATATCCAGCAATAAAACTTGCGGGAAGTGCGAGTAGTCCCATCGATGCATTATACAGCCCAAATGCAGTTCCTCTATTACTATCATCGACTATATGTGCAACAAGAGACTTTGCAACACCTTCCGTTGTTGAATAGTAAACTCCATATATCGCGTACAAAACCCAAATATGCCACGGCAATTTTGCTAATGCAAAACCGAGATATGTAACTGCATAAATAATCCAGCCTAACCTGATTACATTAACTCTTCCTATTTTGTCAGACAATACTCCACTTGGTGCTGATAATAAAGCATAAAACAGATTAAACATAGCTATAATTATCGGTATTGTTGACTCTTTTACACCAACACTGCGTGCTCTTAAAATCAAAAATGCATCACTACTGTTGCCAAGCGTAAAAACTAGCATTACAATGAAAAACAGCAGAAATTTTCCCTTAAAAACAGACAAATCTAATTTGAAAGATGAACCTATTCTTTCGCCCTTTTGCTCCACTACAAATAAACCTATGAGGATTATTGTGATAAAAGCTACAAGACCAGCAATCAAAAATATTAATCTGAACTTTATAGAATCTATATATTTGGCAAACAAGAGCATTAAACCGGCAGTAATCAATGGCCCAAGGAATGAACCTAATGTGTCAAGCATTCTTTGAAATCCAAACGAAAAGCCCATATTTTTAATTTTAGAAGATTTTGCAACAAGTGCATCTCTCGGCGCATCTTTTGTACCTTTTCCAATACCGTCAATCAGTCTCAGCCCAAAAGCCATGGCAGCACCATTCGTCAATGGCAGTAATACTCTTCCAACAGCGGAAAATAAATATCCAATAAACACAATCGATTTTCTTTTCCCAATCTTATCTGAAATTATTCCGGATATTATTCTCATAAGGCTTACAACTGTAGTGACACTTCCCTCTATTAAACCTACCATTTCTTTACTCAGTCCAAGAATCTGCGTATAAAAAGTAGGCAAAATAGGTACAATCATATCCTGACTTAATCCACCAAAAAATGCAACCCAGCCTAAGACTTTAATGTTATTATTCTCGTTGTTTTTTATTTCTTTATTTTCCAATTGACTCACCCTCCTTATTTGCCACTCTTGTTTCAATCTTCTCCAAAGAATTTTCAATGATATTTTTTGTTAAAACTGAGAATTTATCTTTGTTTTCTAAAAGAAACCTGTGAGACTCTTCTCCGCCAATCTCTCCAAGAGCCCAAACAATAATCTGTTCAATATATGGGTCCTTTTTACCCCCATTATTGCGTAAATGTTCTATCAATACTTTTTCTGCTTTCTTTATTTTAAGTTCTCCAATTATTTTTGCTGCCATATAAGCGACATTATAATCCGGATGATTTATGGCTTTTATAAGTTTTTCA
>JASBVU010000556.1 GCA_029960905.1 Thermoanaerobacterium sp. | reverse complement strand
TTAATATTTGGCTTCCATCTTATGTTTCCCTGGGTACAAGCCTTATATTCTTGAATGATTCATAACACACAGGAACTGTAATATCCAAAAACCACAACACCGACTTTAATATTTCATGCTGAACTTGCCCAGGTCAAATCCTAATATATAGCATATAATTCCCAAAAACAGTGAGCATAAGATATAAACAAATGCATTTATTTTTTTATTTTTCTCAAAGAAATTGAATCCCTCATACATGAATGTTGAAAAAGTAGTATAAGCGCCCAAAAAACCGTCAGCAAAAAACAGGTATGCACTTCGGGTTATATCCAGGCTGCTCACAACTCCCAATAAAAATGCCCCAGTAATGTTTATTATAAAAGTTCCTATTGGGAAAGCTGTGTCCAATCTTTTTGATATAAGCTTGCCCAATATAAATCTTGTTATACTGCCCAAAGCACCGCCTATACCAACCAAAACCCAGGCCATTTATTTCATCCTTTCTTCAATTTATTTCGCCTTGTTTTAAAGTGCTATTACTGCGATTTTTTAGTATTACAGGTGCAACCTTCCGCACCAAATAAACGCCAGAGTACACTGCAGCAAATCCCAATACTGCCGAAATAGCCGTATAAGTTACAGCCAGGATATAAAATCCTTGACGCATAAGCTCCACTGTCTCCTTACACAACGTTGAAAAGGTTGTAAAAGCCCCTAATAATCCCGTCGTAATTCCCAAATGGATGTGTGTATCAAATTTACACATTTCAAAAGCGACAGTCAAAACTAAAGCCAGCATAAAGCTGCCCATAGCATTAATTACCAGCGTATTTATAGGCATATTTTTGTAACCATTTATTTGTATTGCCTTTATAATAAATCTTAAAACAGCTCCTAAGCTTCCTCCAACACCGATGAATATATATTTTTTCATCTTATCTACCTCCATTACCATATATTTTCAGTACAAAATTTGTTTCATTTTTTTATTCCCGGTTCACCAACACACTTCTCTACAGCTTTTATCCATGCTATCCTTTCCTCATTGCTTTTGGGTTCATCGACAAACCTGTAATCGGATTTCCTTTTAATCTCGTTTAAAAGATTCAAAAGCATTTTAAATTTATCAAGCTGAACAGACATAATTTCCCTCACAATACTTGTATCCCCACAATAATCTAAAAGCTTAAACATATGAGGAACACACAAAAATCCCCCAATCTTAAACTTTTCTCTGAAATCTTTGTCCCTTCCCACATACTCGACAAAAGACAATATATACTGTTTTCCCCAATCTCTAACCATGGTGCAAATAGGACAACCATTCTCTGAATCAAGATAGCCTTTTAACCGCCTGAGCCTCCTATTACTCTCTTTCTTCATTCTAAAGAAATTTTGAATATTTTCATAACACTTTGCAGCTCTTAAAAAGACATCTATTTCATGTATTAAAGGGACAATAAGGTCGCTATAGATAATCGCATGAGCAAGTGGATCTCCAAAGCTTTGCAGTTTCCAGGCATGATAATTGCAGTACCCTTTTGAGTTTTTAATATCCTCTCTTATCTTGATATCATTAACGCTCTCATACAGCAGAGCATCTATGAAATTATCAACGTTTTTATTGATGAGAACACATATAGGGCATGCATCATCTTTTAAGCTATCCTTTAATTCATAATAGACCATATCCATAAAGCTCCCCTCCAACCCAAAACAAAAAACTCCTACAAATAACATGAAAGTTA
>JASBVU010000555.1 GCA_029960905.1 Thermoanaerobacterium sp. | reverse complement strand
TTTATATCGCCAGACAGCAATTTCCCTCCTGTTGCATCAATTATTTCTTTCACTGTTAAAATCAACTTTTTCATCTCCATCTAATATCTCTCTTACTATGTCTCTTTCATCAAAATTTATGACTCTATCTTTTAACACTTGATATGTTTCATGTCCCTTCCCGGCCAAAATCACGATGTCATTGTCTTTTGCTATAGATAATGCGTACTTTATCGCTTCTTTCCTATCTTCAATGATTGTGTAAGGACATTTTGTGTTTTTAATTCCCTCTTCAATTTCTCGTATTATCTTAACAGGCTCCTCCGACCTTGGATTATCTGAAGTTATAATCACAAAATCAGCATATTTACCAGCAACTTCTCCCATTTTAGGACGTTTGCCTTTATCTCTGTCACCACCACATCCAAAAAGCAATATTTTTTTCCCTGTATTGTATTCACCAAATGCTTTCATCAAATTCTCAAGTCCGTCTGGTGTATGAGCATAGTCAATCACTACATTGTAAGGTACATCTAAATCTAGAACTTCAAATCTACCTTTTATCTTGACATCCTTAAGAGCCATTTTTACAGACTGAAGCGGTATACCCAATATAAATGCTACTGAAATAGCCGCCAGTGAATTGTAAACACTAAATAAGCCCGGTATCTTTAAAGCTATTTCACTTTTTATATCCTCAATTTGAACAGTAAATTTTGCACCTTTAATATCATTTTTGATGTCTTTTGCCATTATGTATGCATAGTCTTTTATGCCATAAGTTACAACTTTAGCATTAGAATTCTCTATCATATATGATGAATAATCATCATCTATGTTTATTACGCAAGCTGTCTTTGCCATCATGAAAAGTCTTGCCTTTGCTTTAGCGTATTCATCCATCGTCTTGTGAAAATCTAAATGATCTTGAGTCAAATTCGTAAAAACGGCTATGTCAAATTTACATTCATCTACTCTATTTAACGCCAATGAATGTGAAGAAACTTCCATCACTACGTATTTAACGCCTTCATCAACCATGAGTCGAAGATATCTTTGAAGGTCTAGTGACTCTGGAGTAGTCCTCTCTGTAGGATAAATTTTATCGCCGATCATGTTGTGAATCGTCCCTATTAACCCAACTTTATTGTTCTGGCTTTCAAGTATGGACTTTATCATGTATGTGACAGAAGTCTTGCCGTTTGTTCCTGTCACGCCTATCATAAAAAGCTGCTTTGAAGGATCACCGTAATAATTCGATGCGATTTTAGCCAATGACTTCCTGGCATTTTCTACTTTTATGACGGTGATGTCTTTATCTATGCTTACTTCATGTTCAACTACGACGGCAATGGCTCCTTTTTCTACAGCATCATTTATGTAATCCGCACCATCAAACTTAAAGCCCTTGATTGCAACAAACAGTGAACCTTCTTTTGAATTTCTCGAATCATAGCAAATGCCTTTTACATCAACATCGATGTTACCTTTAATAGTTGTATATTTTACATCCTTTAATATATCCACAAGTCTCATAATAGGCCTCCTAATTCATTATATACATTTAATAGTATAGCACAATTATGCAGTTTGCATATATTAAAAACTGCATATTGTGCTTGAATTAATTTTCCAGTGGCCTAAAGTCGACTTCAACAGTTGTTCCTTTATCAACTTTTTCACCTTTTTCTGGCTTCTGACTTACAGCAATTCCAGAGCCATTGATTTTTATTTTCAACCCTAAAGAGAGA
>JASBVU010000018.1 GCA_029960905.1 Thermoanaerobacterium sp. | reverse complement strand
GTAAGCCAATCTTGGAACTCTGTATTTATCAGCCTGTCTCCAAACTGTCTCTGATTGTGGCTCAACGCCGCCCTTTGCGCAAAAGACTGCAACTGCACCATCTAACACTCTTAAAGAGCGCTCTACCTCAACTGTAAAGTCCACGTGTCCCGGCGTATCTATTATATTTATCTTGTGATCTTTCCAATAACATGTTGTAGCAGCAGAAGTTATTGTGATACCTCTTTCCTGCTCTTGTTCCATCCAGTCCATTGTAGCATTTCCTTCATGCACTTCACCTATTTTATGGACTTTTCCTGTATAAAACAGTATCCTTTCGGTAGTAGTAGTTTTGCCAGCATCTATATGCGCCATTATTCCAATATTCCTAACTTTATCTAAGCTGTAATCTCTAGGCATTTATATCCTCCTTTCCTGCCCATATAATACACACTACCATAACCAATATTACCATCTGTAATGTGCAAATGCTTTATTTGCTTCAGCCATCTTATGTGTATCTTCTCTTTTCTTGACGCTAGCACCTGTATTATTTGCTGCATCCATAATCTCGGCTGCCAACTTTTCAACCATTGTCCTTCCACTTCTTTTTCTTGCAAAGTCAATAATCCACCTGATTCCAAGAGTTTGCCTTCTCTCAGGCCTTACCTCGACAGGCACTTGGTAAGTCGCACCACCTACACGTCTCGGCTTTACTTCAAGAACAGGCATGACATTGTTCAATGCCTCTTCAAATACTTCTAATGGATCTCTACCAGTTTTCTCTCTTATTATATCAAATGCACCGTAACATATTTTCTGTGCTATGCCTCTCTTGCCACTGTACATTATCTTATTTATTAGCTTTGTCACTTTTTTGCTATTATATACTGGATCTGGTAGCACATCACGTTTTGCTACATAGCCCTTTCTAGGCATTCACTATCCCTCCTATCATTTAGGTTTTTTAGCACCGTATTGTGAGCGAGCTTGTTTTCTGTTTGCAACTCCAGCTGCATCAAGCGTTCCTCTTATAATTTTGTATCTAACACCAGGTAGATCTTTTACCCTTCCACCTCTTATAAGTACAACAGAGTGCTCTTGAAGATTATGACCAATACCCGGGATATATGCAGTAACTTCAGTGTTATTGACAAGTCTTACCCTTGCTATCTTTCTTAAAGCAGAGTTTGGCTTCTTTGGTGTTGTAGTTTTAACAACTGTGCAAACACCCCTCTTTTGAGGATTACCTTTTAATGCCGGGGATGCGGATTTATATTTAACTTTCTTTCTCCCTTCTCTTACTAATTGATTGATCGTCGGCATCCTTCCACCTCCTTCCAATTTTTAGAAGATTTATCCCCTATTCAGGGGATAAATCTAATTGCTCTTACTTTAATTCAGCAGCAGTGGCTGCTCCAACATCAATGCCGCACATATCACCTAATTCACTCATTGTGTCTATATAAACTATTTCGATAGACTTTGAATTACAAGCATCAATGATTTTTTTAGTTACATGTTCTTCAGCATCCCGAGCAATATATACTTTAGCAGCTTTATCATTTGTAACGGCTTTAAATGTCTGCTTCGCCCCTATCACCATTTTAGAAGAACTGCTTTTACTTGAACTCATTAAGTTCTTCCTCCCTACATGGAAGTAGTTTTTAACACACTTAAATATTTTATCATTAAGGTCAATCTCTGTCAACAATAGATATTATTTTACATTTGCCTCCACATTATCACTTTCAGCACCATTTCCTTCATTTTCTGATTGACCTGCAGTCTTAACGACAATGTTTCTGTACCTTGACAAACCCGTTCCTGCTGGAATCAGTTTACCAATTATGACATTTTCCTTAAGACCTATCAAAGGATCAACCTTTCCTTTTATGGCTGCATCAGTCAAAACTCTGGTTGTCTCTTGGAATGATGCGGCAGATAAGAATGAATCTGTAGCAAGTGCAGCTTTTGTAGTTCCTAAAAGCGCTCTCGTACCTGAAGCTGGCCTTAAACCTTTCTCTTCGGCTTTTCTATTTTCTTCTTCAAAGGTAAACATATCTACCAATTCGCCAGGCATCATTGATGTATCTCCAGAATCTTCAATCTTAATCTTCCTCATCATTTGACGTATTATTACCTCGATGTGTTTGTCGTTTATTTCAACACCTTGTAGTCTGTACACTTTTTGAACTTCCTGCAGCAAATACGTCTGAACCGCAAACAGTCCTTTTATCTTCAATATGTCATGCGGATTTACAGACCCTTCCGTAAGCTCATCACCTGCTTCGATGTACTGGCCATCTTGAACTTTAAGCCTTGAACCGTAAGGTATAAGGTATGTCTTTGAAATATTATTTTCATTATCTGTTATTACAACTTCTCTCTTCTTTTTGGTTTCATTTATCTTGACAATGCCTGGTATCTCAGATATGACAGCTAATCCTTTTGGCTTTCTCGCTTCAAACAGCTCTTCAACCCTCGGCAAACCTTGTGTTATATCAGCACCAGCAACACCACCGGTATGGAAAGTCCTCATTGTAAGCTGTGTACCAGGTTCTCCTATAGCCTGGGCCGCAATTATGCCGACAGCCTCACCAATCTCAACTTGCGAACCAGTAGCCAAGTTTCTTCCGTAGCACATCCTGCAGACGCCATGCTTTGATTTGCACGTCAAAAGCGATCTTATCTTGACTTTTTTGATGCCTAACTCTTCAATCTTCTCTGCATCTTCTTCAGAAATCATCGTATTTTTCTTTACTATTACTTCGCCTGTAGTAGGATCTTTTATGTCCTCTAATGATACTCTTCCGCTTAATCTGTCAGCAAGCTTTTCTATTACTTCATTGCCTTCTTTAATCTCGCTTACGTAGATTCCTTCATCTGTGCCACAATCATCTTCCCTAATTATTACATCCTGACTTACATCTACAAGCCTACGGGTTAAATAACCTGAGTCAGCAGTTCTTAAAGCTGTATCAGCTAAGCCCTTTCTGGCACCGTGTGTGGAAATGAAGAATTCCAAGACGTTAAGTCCTTCTCTGAAATTAGACCTTATAGGAAGCTCAATTATCCTACCTGCAGGGTTAGCCATCAATCCTCTCATACCCGCTAGCTGCTTTATCTGGTTTTTACTGCCCCTAGCGCCTGAATGTGCCATCATGAATATTGGATTAAATCTATCAAGATTAGCCATAAGAGCGTCACTTACTTTTTCGGTCGTCATGTTCCACGTTCTAATGACGCTTTCGTACCTTTCTTCCTCTGAAATAAGACCACGCCTAAATTGAGCATCTATTTTCTTAACTGCTTCGTCAGCTTCATTTAAGAGGGTCTTCTTCTCTTCAGGTATTACCATATCAGAAACACTGACAGTCAATGCAGCTTTAGTAGAATATTGGTAGCCTAAAGCCTTTATTTTGTCCAAGGTTTCGGCAGTTTTTGTAGGTCCATGCACTCTGTATACTCTGTCTAATATCTTGCCTAATTTCGACTTATCAACTAAAGTAGATACCTCCAGGTCAAACATAGTATCAGGATTTGTCCTGTCTACAAAGCCTAAATCTTGAGGAATGGCTGAATTAAATATAAGCTTTCCTATAGTTGTCTCAATAACTTTAGTTTTAATCTCGCCATTTACCTCTCTCTTCATTCTTACTTTTATCTTAGCATGAATGTTTATTTGACCTAATTGATACGCCATAAGAGCTTCTTCGTAGTCTTTAAATAGCCTGCCTTCACCTAAGACGCCATCTTCATCGCCTGTCAGATAATAGCACCCGAGAACCATATCCTGAGTAGGCGTCATAACAGGCTTTCCATCCTGTGGCTTTAAAATATTGTTAGCAGCCAACATCAAAAATCTCGCTTCTGCCTGTGCCTCCACAGTCAATGGAACGTGAACAGCCATCTGGTCACCATCAAAGTCAGCATTATAAGCCGTACATACCAGAGGATGCAGCTTTATAGCCCTGCCTTCTACCAACACAGGTTCAAATGCTTGAATGCCTAAACGGTGCAATGTAGGTGCCCTGTTTAAAAGAACTGGATGCTCTTTGATTACATCTTCTAATACATCCCAAACCTCTGGGCGCACTTTTTCCACCATTCTCTTTGCACTTTTTATATGCTGTGCTATTCCTTTGTCAACAAGCCTTTTCATTACAAAAGGCTTGAAAAGCTCAAGAGCCATCTCTTTAGGTAGTCCACATTGATAAAGTTTTAGTTCTGGTCCAACTACGATAACAGAACGTCCAGAATTACCCTTTACTAACAAGTTTTCCCCAAATCTTTTTACACTTTTAATATCAGAAAAGACTTTAGTTGTCTGTTGCCAGGGCCTGTGACTGGTCTTCCTCGTCTTCCATTATCAATAAGGGCATCAACAGCTTCCTGCAACATTCTCTTCTCATTTCTGACTATGATGTCAGGAGCGCCTAAGTCAAGAAGCCTTTTCAATCTATTGTTTCTATTTATAACCCTTCTATAGAGATCATTCAAATCCGATGTTGCAAATCTTCCACCATCTAATTGAACCATTGGCCTTAAATCAGGTGGAATTACAGGTATGACGTCAAGTATCATCCATTCAGGCTTGTTACCTGAATCTAAAAACGCCTGTACAACTTCTAATCTTCTTATTGCTCTGACGCGCTTTTGACCCGTTGACTCCCTAATTTCAGCTTTTAACTCTTTTGACAACTTCTCAAGATCTATTTCCTGCAGAAGTTCTTTTATAGACTCAGCACCCATGCCTGCTTTAAACTTATTGCCGTACTTATCTAAATATTCTCTGTACTCTTTCTCGCTTAAAAGCTGCTTTTTAGAAAGGTTAGTCTCACCGGGATCTATTACGACATAAGATGCAAAGTACAAAACTTTTTCAAGGGCTCTCGGCGACATATCAAGTATCAATCCCATGCGACTTGGTATACCCTTGAAATACCATATATGGGAAACAGGGGCAGCAAGTTCAATATGCCCCATTCTTTCACGTCTAACTTTCGACCTCGTAACCTCAACGCCACATCTATCGCATATAACGCCTTTGTATCTTACTCTCTTGTACTTGCCGCAGTGGCATTCCCAGTCCTTTGTAGGTCCAAATATCTTTTCACAAAACAATCCTTCTCTTTCTGGCTTTAAAGTCCTGTAATTTATAGTCTCGGGTTTTTTTACTTCACCTCTTGACCATTCCCTTATCTTTTCAGGTGAAGCAAGTCCTATTTTCATTGAATCAAAATTCTTAAGCTCAAACAAGGAGTTTCGCTCCCTTCATAATAATTTTATAGATCATAATCATCATCAAAGCTGTCACTATCGCCAAAGTCTATATCGTTAGGTTCAAAGTTAAGATCGTCAAATGCATCCTTATCTTCATCAAAATCTTCGTTAAATTCTTCGCCATAATTTACTTCTGGTGGCGCATCTTCTCTGCCTTCAATATTAATGTTTATCGTATCCTCTGAGATGTCATCATCATCTTCATCTTCAAATTCTTTCAATGCTACTTCTTGATTATCCTCAGTCAATACTTTCACATCAAGGCAAAGGCTTTGCAGCTCTTTAACAAGAACCTTAAATGACTCTGGAACACCTGGTTCTGGTATATTTTCACCTTTGACTATAGATTCGTATGTTTTAACACGACCTGTTATATCATCAGATTTAACTGTAAGTATCTCTTGTAATGTATGGGCAGCACCGTATGCTTCAAGCGCCCATACTTCCATCTCACCAAATCTCTGACCACCAAACTGTGCTTTACCGCCAAGTGGCTGCTGTGTAACAAGTGAATATGGCCCTGTAGACCTAGCATGCATTTTATCATCGACAAGGTGGTGCAACTTGAGCATATACATATATCCAACAGTAACTGGATGGTCAAAAGGTTCACCTGTTCTTCCATCGTAAAGCTGTATCTTTCCATCTGGCGAGAATCCTGCTTTTTCAAGCAGCTCTTGTATATCTTCTTCATGGGCACCGTCAAATACCGGCGTAGCCATGTACCACCCCAAAGCTTTTGCTGCAAGTCCTAAGTGGACTTCCAGAACCTGACCAATATTCATACGGGAAGGAACACCAAGAGGGTTCAAACAAATTTGAAGTGGTGTACCATCTGGTAAAAATGGCATATCCTCAACAGGAAGAATTCTCGAAACGACACCTTTGTTGCCGTGCCTACCTGCCATCTTATCGCCGACAGATATCTTTCTCTTCTGTGCGATAAAGACCCTCACCATCTCATTTACTCCCGGAGGCAACTCATCACCATTTTCTCTCGTGTACACTTTGACATCTACAACTATACCACCTTCACCGTGTGGAACTCTCAAAGAAGTATCTCTGACTTCCCTTGCTTTCTCTCCAAATATGGCTCTTAACAGCCTTTCTTCAGCAGTAAGCTCTGTTTCACCTTTTGGAGTTACTTTCCCGACGAGGATATCCCCAGCCGTAACCTCTGCACCAATGCGTATGATTCCCCTCTCGTCTAAATCCTTCAACGCTTCTTCACCAACATTAGGAATATCTCTCGTTATCTCTTCCGGCCCTAATTTCGTATCTCTGGCTTCTGACTCGTATTCCTCAATGTGAATAGATGTAAGTGCATCTTCCTTCACAAGTTCTTCGCTAATTAAAATCGCATCTTCGTAATTGTAACCTTCCCAAGGCATAAATCCAACCAATACATTGCGTCCAAGTGCAATTTCACCCAACTCAGTAGAAGGTCCATCGCTTATAACCTGTCCTTTTTCAACACGATCCCCTTCATTTACTATTGGTCTGCAATTTATACAAGTCCCTTGGTTTGATCTCTTAAACTTAAGAAGTTCATACTCGTCTCGTCTTCCATCATCTGTCTTTATGACTATTTTATCTGCTGTGACTCTTTCTACTACTCCACTATTTCTGGCAATATTTACAACACCTGAATCTCTGGCGGCTTTGTACTCAATGCCAGTTCCAACGATAGGTGCCTGTGGAACAAGAAGCGGAACAGCCTGCCTCTGCATGTTTGAACCCATCAGAGCCCTGTTTGCATCATCATTTTCCAAGAAAGGAATCATTGCGGTAGCGACAGAAACCACCTGCTTCGGAGAAACATCCATAAAATCCACTTCTTCTCTGGGCACTGACAAAATATCGTCTTTTGAACGGACTGTAACTCTCTCATTTATAAATCTATTTTCTTCATCAAGAGGTTCATCTGCCTGTGCAATCACGTATTCATCTTCCACATCTGCAGTCATATATACAATCTCATTGAGAACCTTACCTGTCGATTTATCCACTTTTCTGTAAGGAGCTTCAATAAACCCATATTCATTAATCCTTGCATATGTAGCAAGAGAACCTATAAGTCCTATGTTTGGTCCTTCAGGCGTTTCTATAGGACACATCCTGCTGTAATGTGTGTGATGAACATCCCTAACTTCCATTCCGGCTCTTTCTCTGCTTAGTCCTCCAGGACCTAATGCGCTTAATCTTCTCTTGTGAGTCAGCTCTGCAAGGGGGTTTGTCTGATCCATAAACTGTGAAAGCTGTGAACTTCCAAAAAACTCTTTAATTGCAGCAACAACAGGCCTAATATTTATCAGGTTTTGAGCAGTAATTTCGCTGACATCTTGTATAGTCATTCTTTCCCTAACTACTCTTTCCATCCTTGATAGACCTATTCTAAATTGATTTTGAAGCAATTCACCAACGGATCTAAGCCTTCTGTTTCCAAGGTGATCAATATCATCAACAAACCCAATACCATAGGAAAGATTTAAATTGTAATTTACAGAAGCAATTATGTCATCTTTAGTGATATGTTTAGGTATTAATTCATCCAGTCTTCTTCTTATCTCATTTTTTATCTCATCTTCGCTTGAAAAATTATCCAGGATTTCTTTTAAAACAGTCAAATGAACTTTCTCTTTTATCTTAAGATCTGAAACATCAAAAGAAAGCGGATACTCATTAATATCAACAGTATTATTGCCAATTATCTTCACTGGTTTTCCTTCAACAAGCACTTCAACCTCATTTATGCCGCAATCCTGGATTTTTTTAGCAGTTTCTCTTGATATTCTTTGACCTTCCTCAACAATGATTTCACCTGTCAGCGGATTGACTATCTTTGTAGCAGCTTTTTGATTTGTCAGCCTTGAGCTTAGTGCAAGCTTTTTATTAAATTTATAACGACCAACATGCGCGAGATCGTATCTTTTTGGATCAAAGAATAAAGAGTATAACAAGCTTTTAGCACTTTCAACTGTAGGTGGCTCACCGGGTCTCAATCTTTTATATACCTCTAGCAAACCTTCTTCTTCAGATTTCGTAGTATCTTTATCAAGTGTTGCTTTTATCCTTTCATCTTCTCCAAAAAGATCTAATATCTGTGCATCCGTTCCATAGCCTAAAGCCCTTAAAAAAACAGTAATTGGAACTTTCCTCGTTCTATCTATTCTAACAGAAAAAATATCATTTGAATCCTCTTCGTATTCCAGCCATGCACCTCTATTTGGTATAACAGTCGCAAAAAATAGTTTTTTCCCTAATTTATCAAACTGTTGTTCGTAATATACTCCTGGCGATCTCACCAACTGACTGACGATGACACGCTCTGCACCATTTATTATAAAAGTGCCTTTGTCTGTCATCAAAGGAAAATCGCCCATAAAAACCTCTGATTCCTTGATTTCACCGGTATCGCGATTAGTCAATCTTACCTTTACTTTCATAGGAGCTGCATAAGTAGTATCCCTATCTTTGCATTCCTCTACAGAGTATTTAGGATTGTCATCAAGCTTGTAATCTAGAAATTCTAAAGACAAATTGCCGGTAAAACTTTCAATTGGAGAAATGTCTCGGAAAACTTCTCTTAAGCCTTCTTCCAAAAACCACTTATAGGAATTTTTTTGAACTTCAATCAAATTAGGCATATCCAAGACTTCTTCAATCCTTGCAAAGCTCATGCGTTTCTTGTAGCCGGCATCAACAGGATGTAACATCCACTTCACCCCTTATAAATTTAAAATAACCAAAAGAGAAAGCTTTTGGATAATATACAGAAAGACATAATTATTATTTACCAGAATACATACAAATATTCTATTATTTACATGTAATAAAAAATTTTCTTGTCGTGTTTTAATTTATGTAATAAATGACACTGTTAATGCAATATATAATATTACCACAATGGCAAAAGCATGTCAATAAGAGATGTTCAATTAAAGAAAAAAAGCACTCTTAACGAATGCTTTTTCCCCTAAAAATACACTTATTTTAATTATTTTATTTCTACTTTTGCACCAACTTCTTCGAATTTTGCCTTTATTTGATTTGCTTCATCCTTGCTTACGCCTTCTTTAATTGGCTTTGGAGCACCTTCAACAAGGTCTTTTGCTTCTTTTAAGCCGAGATTTGTAACTTCTCTAACAACTTTTATTACCTTTATTTTTTCTGAACCTACATCTGACAATATAACATCAAATTCGGTCTTTTCTTCAGCAGGTGCTGCTGCTGCTCCTGCTGCAGGTGCTGCTGCTACAGCAACAGGTGCTGCTGCTGATACTCCAAACTCTTCTTCCAAAGCTTTTACTAAATCAGCTAATTCTAATACTGTCATATTTTTTATGGCTTCTAAGATTTCTTCCTTATTCATTACATATACCTCCATTTTTTTATTTTATTGTGCTTCTTTTTTTTCTTTAACAGCATTCAAAGCTATTACAAGACTTCTCAATGTACCAGATAATACATACACAAGATTGTTTATTGGTGCTTTCATGCTGCCAAGTGCTTTTGCGATAAGTTCTTCTTTCGACGGCAATTCTGATAATGCTTTTATCTCCTCTGGTCCTACTATTTTGCCATCTACAATACCTGCTTTTAATTCCAAACCTTTATTGTTCTTCAAGAATTCAACTAAAATTTTAGCAGGTGTAATAGGGTCATCGTACCCAAAAGATACTGATGTTGGTCCTTCTAAGTACTTTTTCAAGTCATCATAACCTAGTTCTTGTGCCGCACGCCACATCAAAGTATTCTTATATACTTTATACTCAGCATTGGCTTCTTTAAACTTTCTCCTTAAAGCAGTATCGTCCTCGACTGTCAACCCACTGTAGCTAGTAAATATGACGGATTGTGCTCTTCCCAGTTTATCTTTAAACTCGCTAACAACTTTTTCCTTAGCTTCCCTCGCTGTGCTCAAACTTACACCTCCCGTCTGTAATATTAAAAGGATCCACCGTAGACATGAGGATCCTTCTTTACTTTATTAAAAACCTCGGTAGGATTTATGTATTGCCACACCTACTGTCTACGGTAAGTTTTCAATTTTACTTTAAGAGTATATCACTATTATGATTTTATGTCAACAGCTATCATAAGATTCTTTGCGGATTAACCTTAATTCCAGGTCCCATTGTCGATGAGAGAACAACACTTCTCAAATATTGTCCTTTTGCTGCTGCAGGTTTAGATCTTATTATAGCATCCATTATCGTCTTAAAATTCTCAACTAATTTCTCTTGTCCAAAAGAGACCTTTCCAATAGGTACATGGATTATTGAATTTTTGTCAACTCTGTACTCAATTTTACCAGCTTTCACATCTTTTACTGCCTTCTCAATATCAAAAGTAACTGTACCAGCTTTAGGGTTTGGCATTAAGCCTTTTGGTCCTAAGATTTTACCAAGCCTACCTACTACACCCATCATATCTGGGGTGGCTATAACAACATCATAATCGAACCAGTTTTCATTTTGAATCTTTGAAACTAATTCTTCAGCTCCAACATATTCCGCTCCAGCGGCTTCAGCTTCTTTTGCTTTATCGCCTTTTGCAAAAACCAAGACTCGAACCGTCTTACCTGTTCCGTGAGGAAGTATTACAGTTCCTCTGACCTGCTGATCCGCATGTCTTGGATCGACACCAAGTCTTACTGATAAATCAACAGTTTCATCAAATTTTGCCTTTGCAGTCTTTAAAACCAAATCGACAGCTTCATTTGCATCATATAATCTTGTTTTGTCTATTAATTTCACACTATCTAAATACTTCTTGCCATGTTTCATACTATACTTTACCTCCTTGTGGTATTTTTCGGACGAAAGTCCTCCCACTTAACAATTACTGCTCAATTTCAATTCCCATGCTTCTCGCAGTACCAGCTATCATTCTCATAGCTGCCTCAATATCTGATGCATTTAAGTCTTTCATCTTCAGTTCTGCTATTTCTCTTACTTTATCCCTTGTAATCTTTGCGACTTTCTGCTTGTTAGGCTGTGGTGAACCACTTTCAATACCAGCAGCTTTCTTTAGAAGCACGGCCGCAGGTGGTGTCTTTGTGATGAATGAAAATGACCTATCTGCATATATGGTAATAACTACAGGAATGATCAAACCAGCTTGTTTTGCCGTTTTTTCATTAAACTCCTTGCAAAAACCCATTATATTGACACCATGTGGTCCAAGAGCTGTACCTACTGGTGGAGCTGGTGTAGCTTTTCCTGCAGGCAACTGTATCTTGACAACTGCAGCAACTTTTTTAGCCATGTTTACACCTCCTAATTCATGTCATCTATTGAATTTTTTGAATCTGGACAAAGTCAAATTCCACTGGGGTTTCTCTGCCAAACATCGAAATCAAAACTTTAGCCTTTTGTCTGTCAAGGTAAATCTCTTCAACAACACCGATGAAATTCTCAAGTGGTCCGGCAATAACCCTAACACTATCGCCTACTTTTATATCTACTGACGTCTGTATCTCTTTAATGCCTAAACTTCTCACTTCCGCTTCAGTAAGTGGTACAGGTTTAGATCCAGGACCTACAAAACCAGTTACACCTCTGGTGTTCCTTACTACATACCATGATTCATCATTCATTACCATCTTCACTAGTACATAGCCCGGAAATACTTTTCTATCAACAGACTTCTTTTTGCCGTCTTTTATCTCTACCACTTTTTCAGTCGGAACTACGATTTGATGTATTAAATTTTGAAGATTTCTATTTTCAACAGACTTTTCCAGATTCGCTTTAACCTTATTTTCATATCCGGAATAAGTATGGACTACATACCATTTAGCTGAATTTGTTTCAGACATCATCGATTTGGGGATTAACCCCATCCTCCTTTAACTTTTTATAATTAATTTCAGTAGATAGCTAAAGGCCGAGTCTGCAAGGAATATCAACAACGTAAATGCTATTACTACAACCAGTACAACTTCTGTATATGCAATCAAATTGTCTCTTGTTGGCCACGTAA
>JASBVU010000554.1 GCA_029960905.1 Thermoanaerobacterium sp. | reverse complement strand
GCATATATTATTCATTTACAGATTGGAATGGAATAAATCAACCGGTATTTATTGGCTTATTATAGCTCCAACACTATTGTCACTTATTATTGTCGTATTAATACCATTTATTATAGGCATATATTATTCATTTACAGATTGGAATGGAATAAATCAACCGGTATTTATTGGTTTAAAAAATTTTATGACATTGAAAAACGATGCTGAATTTTGGAATTCAATATTTTTTACAGCTAAATTTGCTGTAGCATGTATCGTAATTATAAATGTGGTGGGACTAAGTCTTGCAATGCTTGTCACAAGAAAAATATTTGCTCGGAATTTTATGCGTACAGCCTTTTATTTGCCTAATTTAATAGGTGGTCTTATATTGGGTTTTATATGGAATTTCATTTTTGTGGATGTATTTCAAACAATTTCAGATGCTACACATATTGGATGGCTTGGAGGTTGGTTGTCCACAACCAATACTGGGTTTTGGGGCCTTGTGATAGTGACATCATGGCAAATGATAGGCTATGTTATGGTGATTTATATAGCATATATTGAAAGTATTCCTACAGATCTAATAGAAGCTTCAAAGATTGATGGTGCAAATTCATGGCAACAATTTAGAAATGTCGTATTTCTACTTATAGCGCCAGCCTTTACAGTAAGTTTATTTATTACGCTTTCAAATTCATTTAAACTATTTGATCAAAACTTATCACTGACTGCTGGAGCACCAGGCAATACTACACAAATGATAACACTTAATATATACCAAACAGCTTTTTCAGCTCAAGAGATGGCTGTAGGACAGGCAAAAGCAGTAATAATGTTCTTAATAATTGCTGTTATTTCTATAATCCAAGTTTACCTGACACAGAAAAGAGAGGTTGAGATGTGATGAAAAAAAGTTATGTGCAGAAATATTTGCTGACATTTTTAGGAATTGTGCTTTCATTAATATGGATATCTCCTTTTTATATAATACTGGTTAATTCTTTCAAGACAAAATTAGAGCTATTTACAAACACATTGTCACTTCCAAAAAGTCTAATGCTAGATAATTATAAAACAGCAGCCGCAAATTTAAATTTAAGTGAAGCATTTTCTAATACATTAATAATAACGGTTTTTAGTATTTTGATTATCGCAATATTTTCATCTATGACGGCTTATGCACTTCAAAGAGTAAAAAGGAAAAGCAGTGTAATTATATATATGATTTTTACAGTAGCTATGCTTATTCCGTTTCAATCAGTCATGATTCCTTTGGTAGCGGAATTTGGAAAATTTCATTTTCTTACAAGGTCAGGACTTGTATTCATGTATTTGGGATTTGGATCGAGTTTAGGCGTATTTTTATACTATGGTGCTTTAAAAGGGATACCTACATCTTTAGATGAAGCAGCTTTAATAGATGGTTGTAGTAGATTTAGGATCTACTGGAATATTATATTGCCCTTATTAAATCCTACTACGATCACTTTGGCTGTATTAGATATTATGTGGATATGGAATGACTACTTATTGCCATCTTTAGTCATAAATAAAGTTGGTTCCAGGACGCTTCCACTAATGATTTTTTACTTCTTTAGCCAATACACAAAGCAATGGAATCTCGGTATGGCAGGGCTAACTATAGCAATTTTACCCGTTGTAATTTTCTACTTCTTGGCACAGAGAAAGTTAGTCACAGCTATAGTAGCTGGTGCTGTTAAACAGTAAGACGAATATTGTATTTAAA
>JASBVU010000553.1 GCA_029960905.1 Thermoanaerobacterium sp. | reverse complement strand
TCTTTTTAAAGATCGATCTTTTTGGTTGATTACAAATCATATTATACGAGGAGGTGAGATTTATGAAAAAGATTAATTTTCCACAGTTATTTTTGCATATTTTCTTATTAATATGTGTAGCTGCTATGATAGTGCCTTTCTTATATATGATTTCAACTGCGCTGACAAAAGATACTTATGTTATGCCGTATCCTCCTATATTAATTCCAAAGACATTTTATACGGGGAATTTTAAAGACGCATGGCTATCTAATAATTTTTTCAGATATTTTTTAAACAGTTTATATATATCAGTAATTAGTACAGTATTGTCGCTATTTATAGCTACACTATCAGCATATGGCTTCGCAAGATTTAGTTTTCCAGGGAAAGAAATGCTATTTAATGTATATCTGTTTACAATGATGGTTCCAGGAGTTTTAAATATTGTGGCACAGTATACCGTAATCAATGGATTGCATCTTGTTGACACATATTCTGGGCTACTACTGCTGTACGTAGGTACAGGGATTGCCGGAAATACTTTCTTTCTTAGAGGTTTCTTTGAAAGCATTCCTAAGGAGTTAGAAGAATCTATAATAATCGATGGCGGAACGAGATGGACCATATACCGGCATGTTATATTGCCTCTCTCAAAACCGGCACTGGCGACATTTGCAATTTTTGCTTTTGAAGGAACATGGGATGAATTTTTTGTTGCACTGACGTTTATAAAAACAGAAATAAAGCGCACATTGCCGATTGCGATTATGCTATTTCAGGGAGAATTTGCAACAAAATGGGGGCTTGTCTTTGCTGCATCATTAATTGCAGTTGTTCCAGTTATATTAATATTTGTTGTGTTCCAAAAGTATTTTATAAGAGGCGGCATTCAAGAAGGTGCAATAAAAGGTTAATCAAGTATTAGAAATTAAGTATTTGTAGCAATAAATATTCAATTAAAAATAAAATACATGGAGGGGTTGAAGTGATAGAATTGCTAAATAAAAGTGTTGAAATAATCAAAGATAACCAATCGGAATATGGTTCGTTTATAGCATCGCCGTACTTTCCAACATATCATTATAGCTGGCTTAGGGATGGAAGCTTTATTGCATATTCTATGGATTTAATGGGTGAATATGAATCGGCTGAAAAGTTTTATCATTGGATAGATACTGTAATAAAAAGATATGGTTATAAAGTAGAGAATATTAAGGAAAAGGTTAAAGATGGCAAGAGGCTTGTGACGGGAGATTTTCTACATGCAAGGTATACTTTAGATGGATATGAGGAAACTGAACAAGGCTGGGGAAATTTTCATCTTGATGGATATGGGACTTGGCTTTGGGGATTGTCTGAACATATAAAATTGACAGGCAAAGAAGAACTTATATATAACTTTAAAGAAAGCATTGAATTAACAATAGAATATTTAAGTCATTTATGGAATTATCCAAACTACGACGTATGGGAAGAGAATGGCGACAAAATCCATACCTCTACACTTGCATGTATATATGGCGGCATAAAATCTATTAATGAATTTTTGCATGATAAAAAATTGTTAGCATTATGTAATGAAATAAAGTCTTTCATACTTACTAATTGTGTAAGCAAGGGGCATTTTGTTAAATATATTGGAAGCAAAGATGTAGATGCCAGTTTGACATGGCTTCCGGTGCCTTTTGAAGTGATTGAAATAAAGTCTTTCATACTTACTAATTGTGTAAGCAAGGGGCATTTTGTTAAA
>JASBVU010000552.1 GCA_029960905.1 Thermoanaerobacterium sp. | reverse complement strand
TTATTGGGGAATTTTAAACCGTTGTTATTGGGGATTTTATCACCGTTGATTACACAAGCTTAAATACATGAACAGTCATAAGAAACAATCATCCTTGGGGAAGTATCTTTTCTATGAAGGATAAAAAACATTTTTACAAGAAGAGTAAGCATTTTTCATATCCTATTTAGCAAGGTTTCCTGTAAACACCCAACCTGTCACTTCTTCATCAAATTTATTAGTATACATAATAAAACACCAGTTTCTTTTCTTATGAATCACTATAACAGGTTTGTTCACATCAATTGAATCAATCCTTCCACTTTTTCTTTTTGGCGAACGATACACAGGAGTTTGTCTAAGAGTAACACGAACTCGATTAATCATGCTTTCCGTGATTTCATATTCTTTAGATAAAGAAGTTTTAATGGCTTTGACATTCTGTTTAGGTTTTTCTTCAGATAAATGCAGTTCATGTAAAACCTTTTCTTTAATTATATCTTGTACAGCTGGCACTATAACAAAATTAGCAAGCAAATACATCACGTATAGAATGAGAAAGATAAATGGTAGTTTTTCTTTTAAAATAGTTGGGCTTTCTAAAATGTTAGTAGCCCATGTATTTAATTTTGCCCAAATTCCAGCAGGATTTTCATTAAATTCCTCATTTAACTCATCTATATTCTGCTCAATTTGAGATTCAAGTAGGGATGCGTCATCATCTGAAAATACATCGTAATCAGTCACAGAAAAATTAGAAATACGATTGAGACTCTCCAAAAAATGCTCTGGAATCCCTAATTCAACTGCTTGAACAAGTTTTGCTTGAAATCTTATTAGAGAATCGTTATCAACTAAAGCATTAATCGTCTTTCCGAAGTCCATTGACGCAAACACTGCACTTCTTAAATTAGATGCTCTTTGTAAGCTGTCCTGTAGTCTTGCAATTGCACCTGCATCAACTAAAGCATTAATCGTCTTTCCAAAATCTATTGAAGTAGCCGCTGCACTTCCTAATGCCAATGCACCTTGACTTGCTTTCATACTTCCAAATGCACTAGATATCGATGCCAACGCACCTTGACTTGCTTTCATGCTTCCTAATGCGCTACTGTTGACTATTGAAATTGAATCTTTCTCTTCTTTCAAGTCAATCCCTCCTCTGGAAAATGCGTCCTATATTTAATAATATTAAAACTCAAAGCTTAAACTTCTAGATAAAATCAAAATTTTATTAGATACAAATGAAGAAGAAAATTGCAAAACATAAAACAAATAAAAAAGGGTATGTATATAAGCATACCCTTTCCAGGAGAATAGCCAAACTTCTAAATACGGGATATGATTATATTCATCTCTATAAAGTTACTTACATTGTCAAATGAAAATAGTCATGGTCTTGTTTTCCAAGACTCCAGTAGGTGGTAGAGTTTCACAGACAGTTATATTTGCAACAATAAAATTAAATAAGTTGATTTCACATACAATTTTATCATCTTCTACTTTTAAAGTTGCAGTGTGAGAATTGGATATTTCTCCGTCTGTATTATAATAAATATTGGTATGTGTAGGCCAAACTGAGTTAGATTCATAATCTTCTAAATATAGAAAAGAATAGAAAAAATCTCTAATGCCTCTCGCTGTCTTTGTTAATAAATAATCTTGTCCTAGCCAATAATATGCTAGCTCATAAGCGATTTTTAATATGGCTGGTGACATGCATTCCAACATAGCATCCAAATCAACCACGACATCA
>JASBVU010000551.1 GCA_029960905.1 Thermoanaerobacterium sp. | reverse complement strand
TATCAAGTTTAGGAGGTTTATTTATGAATTTTGAAGAAAGAATAAGATGCAATAGGATTAAAAATAAAGTAATGTCGGCAGAAAAAACAGCTTCATTGATAAAAGATGGTATGACAATAGGTACGAGTGGTTTTGTAACAGGTGGCCCTAAAGCAGTACCATTGGCAATTGCTGAAAGATACAAAAATGAAAAGATAAGGTTAAATCTTTATACAGGTGCAATAGTAGGCGATGAATTAGATGGTGCTTTTGCAAGGGAAGGTTTAGTCGATAAAAGAATTCCGTATCAAACAAATAAGGACATGAGAAATGCTATAAATAACGGTTCAGTTAAATTTATTGATATGCATTTGAGTCATATGCCACAGCAAATAAGATATGGTTTTTTAGGGAAAATTGATTTCGCCATTATTGAAGCAGTAGCTATAACAGAAGATGGAGGCGTTATTCCTACCATGTCTGTTGGTAATTCACCGACATTTGTAAGTATGGCCGACAAAGTCATAGTTGAAATAAATACATCACAGCCTATTGAACTTGAGGGGATGCATGATATATACGAGCCAAAAGATCCACCATATAGAGAGCCGATACCAATAACGAAAGTTAGTGATAGGATAGGAGTTCCGTATATTCCATGCGATCCAGATAAAATAGCTGCAGTTGTATTTTCAGATATGAAAGATACAACGTTACAACTTACAAGTATAAATGAAACATCAAAAAAGATTTCAGATTATCTTATAGATTTTCTTCAAACCGAAATAAAACGCGGAAGACTCCATAAAACATTTCTTCCATTTCAGTCAGGCGTTGGAAATGTAGCTAATGCTGTACTAGGTGGTTTTATTGAATTAAAATACAACAACTTGAATTTATATTCTGAAGTAATACAAGATGCTGTTCTCGATCTAATAGATGCCGATAAAATAGAAAAAGTATCAGGAACTGCATTAGCCCTTTCAGAAGAAGGACTTAAGAGATTTTATACCAATATAAATAAATATAAAGAAAAAATAATATTGCGCCCACAAGAGATCAGTAATAGTCCAGAGGTAATTAGAAGGCTTGGCGTTATATCAATTAACACAGCAATAGAAGTGGATATATATGGTAATGTGAATTCTACACATATATTAGGTACAAAAATGATGAACGGCATAGGTGGTTCAGCAGATTTTACTAGAAATGCTTATATATCAATTTTTGCTACACCATCAACGACAAAAGGTGGTAAGATCTCGTGCATAGTGCCAATGGTATCACATGTAGATCATACAGAGCATGATGTCATGGTGGTAGTAACGGAACAAGGTCTGGCAGATTTACGAGGTTTAAGTCCCAAGGAAAGAGCTATAGCAATTATAAAAAATTGTGCTCATCCTGATTATAAAGATGCTTTAATAGAATATTATGAAAAAGCAGTTAAAAAGCATGGATCTGTTCAAACGCCGAATTTACTCGATGAAGCATTTTCATGGCATTTAAGATATTTAAATACGGGCAGTATGAAAAAATGATAAGTTTTATATTAATTACTCAAAAAATACAGTCGTCTATTTCTGAATTAAATCATATTCGGTAAAGAAAAAGATTTGTTTCATGTTCATCATAAATCTTTTTTGCCAATAGAGACAGCCAGGCAAAAGATTTATTATGAAATAATTTGTAAATAGAATAGGTGATATTGTTATGACTATTACTGTTTGTGTAGGTAGTTCATGCCATCTTAAAGG
>JASBVU010000550.1 GCA_029960905.1 Thermoanaerobacterium sp. | reverse complement strand
ATATCGTTGCTTCTCACACAGCTTTTTATCCTTGAAGCAATCTCCCTAAGCACAATATCTCCTACCATGTGCCCATATGTATCGTTAATTTGTTTAAACCTGTCCACATCTAACATTATTAAGCTTAAAGGCGTCTTTTCAATAGATGATTTTGCTATGCTGTCATGCAATATCTGATCGAAAAATCTCCTGTTATATGTTTTTGTCAATGGATCAGTAATAGACCTTTTGCTTATTTCAAAATACCTCTTTGCGTTCATTATAGCTATTGAAGACTGCTCTGATAATGCCTCCATTATCTTTAAAGAATCTTCATCGAATGCATTAATTTCATTTTGAAACGCAGATATACAACCTATTATACCTTCTGCTCCTTTTATAGGAACTACAATTGCAGAATCGTAATGATTCGATATATTTTTATCTAAATAGCGCTTATCAGCCTTTAAATTGCCTATTATTACAGACTTCCCCTCATTCACTACTTTGCCTATTAGCCCTTCATTGTTCATGTACACATCTTTAAAAGCACCTAATGATTCTTCTCGGCACTTAGTCTTTTCATTTATCAAAAAGCCATTATCATCCTTTAAATAAATAGCTATTCCTGATACGGTTACTACTTTTTCTGTCTCATACAATATTGCTTCTAAAGTTTTGTCTAAATCCAACTTTGAATTTATTATCTTTACCATTTCATATAAAGCATTTAACCTTTGATTGGCCTTATAAAGATCTCTAAAAGCCTTTATGAAAAACGACAGCAAAATCAAAGGTATAACGTGATATATAAAAATAACAGTGCCAAATTTCATATACATATTAGCTAAAAATATGCCTACAGGTACAATCACAAAATAAGAAACTAACTCTAAAACTGAGCTCTCTGTCCAGTATTTCTTAAATAGAATTTTCCCTTGTGCCTTCAATGCATAATACAAAATAAAATAATTTATCACGAAACTCGTCAATACATAAATTACTACGTATATTAGTTGTCCAATAGAAAATTGTCCAATTTTTCCTCCTAAAATCTCATAAAGATGCCCCGCAACTATGTAAGTTATGGAAAACATAGCTCCATTTAAAAATCCATTCTTGACTTTTTTCCTAAAAAATATTGTTTCAATCATGGTAGATGCAACAGCCAAAAGAGCTGATGACTCTGTACCATATATCAAAAAAGATGCTATCGTGATTACAGGACTTATGGAAAGCTTTATATCTGTGTACTTTATGCCCAAATTGTCAAGAGTAACCATGACTAACAAAAGTATAGAAAATAACTTTATGTCGATTTTAATGCCGTATTTAAAACATGCATATATCAGAAGCGAAAACCCCACCGCAATTAACACAAAATCAAACAATGCTTCCCTTTTTTTAAACATTTTTAACCCCTCTTAATCTAATTAATGTGTTATTCGACACAAATTAAAAAAATCCTTCATTGTTAATAAACAAAATTTTATATACAAATGAAATTATATCACAACTACCATTCATAATATGTCGTTTTTTGAGGGAACTAAAAAAATCTCCCCGTTTAGGGAGATCTTTTAAATAGTCTATTAACCGCACTTTGAATAACCACAATTTTTACAGACTACACAGCCACCTTCATGTTCTATTTCGCTGCCACATTCGGGGCAAAAATGTTCTTCTTGTGTGTCATAAGTACATGCCACCTGTGAAACCGCATCATCATTTTTATGATTACTGCTGTTTATAGTCACGTCGA
>JASBVU010000549.1 GCA_029960905.1 Thermoanaerobacterium sp. | reverse complement strand
TTTTAGCCCTTTATATAAGCTTCACAAAATTATTTGATTCAAGCTCATCTATTTTTTCAATAATTTCATCCTCACTAAAATATGGTTTAATTTCATGTATAAGCTTTGATATATCGGCTTTTGTAAAATTAATATTATTTTCCTGGTAATATATTATACTTTTCATTATTAATCATTATCTTTGCAGCATCTAAATATGATAAATAGTCAAGATCATCCAATATTTCTTTTGCAAAAGGGCCATATGTATATAAACTAAAATCATATCCAATAGGCACATTAAATTTCTCTTGTAATATATAAATTAATTTAACTAATGCTGTTCTTCCTAATCTATATCCATATCTTTCTGTTTCTTTAATTATATATACTATAGAAGCATATCTTACGAACTCCTTACTCTCCACTGTATAATCCCTCTTTCTTTAAAATATTAATCGCCTTTTCTTGAAATATAAGTGGTACATATATTCGCTTTTGTCTTACAGTTTTAATATTTTTAACAACATTAGATAATTCGGATAACGGCTTTATAACAATTTTACCGCTTTCATCTTCTTTTAATATTTTTATATCATCATTTCCAATATTATAAAATGATTTTTCTGCCTCATCAACAAAACATTTATCAATTTCATAACATATGCTTTGATAAATGTCATCAAATTTTTTTAAGTCATCTATGTCAGGAACTTCATTAGTATGATAAATGCATCTATCATGTTCTCTTTTTAATATTTTTTCACAATCATATAATTCTCTATTTTCTTTTATTAAACTGCCGACTTTCCAATCATCCCACTCCAAATAATCTTTAATATTTTCTTCATTATCAGGTGGTTTCAATTTACCATCATTATAATTTAATTTTAATATAATTTCTCTAATTGCGTTTGCAATATGATGATCATAAGCCCTTCTTGTATGATGGAAATATACTTGCGTAAACATATAATACCTTGCAAGTATTAATGATTCTGCAACATGAAGTCCACCTTCTTTAAATCCTAAAATAGGCCTATCTTCTGTTTTAACCATTACGATTGTTTTTAATAATCTCTTAAGATCAAAAATGCCATATTGTACTCCTATATGATACGAATCCCTTAAAAGATAATCTATTCTATCTGCATCAACTTGTCCGCTTATTATATCTACCCAGAAGAAAAATTTTTTTAAAACTTTATAATCCTTAACTACAAATGCGCAACTTCCTCAGCTTTATATCATAATTATTATTCAAGTTTTGTATTTCTATTAGCTCTTTAAAAAAGTTTTTATTATTACTGCTATAATCCTCATGTTGCTGGGGTTGCCATTATCTTTATAGGCATTATACTTTCACCGGCATGTGAAAAGGTGCATGTCCTACATCATGTAAAGTGCCCAATCTTATTATTGTTCTTACCTTATTTAATCCATCTTCATTTAAGCCATATTCTGATTTCAGCATATCTTTGCATTCATTTGCAATGTTATCAAAGACCTTAGTGGCTACATGCATAACCCCCAGTGAATGTTCAAATCTTGTATGTACTGCACCTGGATACGCCAAATCTGTCAAAGCCAATTGGCGTATCATCCTCAACCTCTGAAAAACTGGATGATTTATTATATCCCTTTCCCATTCATTTATTTCTATAAATCCATAAATAGGATCCCTAATTTCCCACGGCTTTTCCTTCAAATCCCACACCCCACAATGTCATATAGACACTATGACTATTTATTCTAAAAAATTCC
>JASBVU010000548.1 GCA_029960905.1 Thermoanaerobacterium sp. | reverse complement strand
TATACTTTTGTCATGGCTAAGACACCTATATTTTCCCCATACGTCGTGCTTGGTGGACCGCCAAACAGTGCGGCTATTGACGTTGCTAGGCCGTTTCCCAGCATTACTCTATGAAAACCTGGATCTTTTATCAAATCTTTATCGACTATATTTCCTATTACAAGAACGTGACCTAAATCTTCGATTATTGCAACTAATGCTAAAGGTGCAATCAATGTCACAGCACCCCATGCAAGCACAGGTGAATGACCAATAAGGAATGAAAATTTCGGTATAGCAATCCACGATGCTTTAGCGACGGGAGAAAAATCTACAAGACCTCTGAATATGGCGAAGATATAACCTCCGATGGTGCCTAATAGAATTGGTATAACTTTCATGAATCCTTTTCCAAACATACTGAATATTATAACAAGTGCGGCTGTAACTAAAGCTGTAGGCAAATCTTTTTGTGCTTCTTGTATTGCTGTAGGTGCTAAGCTTAAGCCAATGATCATTACAACTGGACCTACTACTACAGATGGAAGAATCTTTTCAATCCAGTCTATGCCGGTCAAACTTATTAGTATGAAAACTGCCACGTACACAAGTCCCGCGGCTATCATACCGGTGAAAGCTCCTCTTACGCCGTAAGCTTTGGTTGCTGCGATTATAGGAGCGATAAATGCAAATGATGAACCTAAGTATGCAGGTACTTTTCCTTTTGTCATTAGGTGAAATATTAATGTGCCAAGTCCTGATGTAAACAATGTTACGGCAGGGTCTAATCCTGTCAAAAGCGGTACAAGTATTGTTGCACCAAACATTGCAAATACATGCTGAAATGACAGCGGAACAGCTTCATTGATAGGTGGTACATCTTGTATACCGTAAAATTTGTTCTTCATGAGGATTCCTCCTTTAATTTTTGGCATAAAAAAACCCTCTCAAGGAGGATAAACATATAGATATGCAGAAATATCGTTCCTCCTTTTTAGCCTCACTGGACTAATTTTAAAGGGTCTTATTAAACTACACAAATTATAACATAAGAAAATAAGATTGTCTACATGATATTTTAAAGATAATTGATATTGCAATTTGTGCTGTTAAAACAAAAGCGTATTAAATGCCCAAGGCTTACAAAAATCTTTTTATTGGAATGATTTGCAAAAAGTTTTATAATAAAAGTGTAGAGATTTCTTTTGGGATGTGGATATTTAATGATAGTTAAATTAAAAAATAGAAAGTTACTATATTTATTTGTATTGATGAATATATCGATAATAATTTTATTATCAATAATAATTTCTAAATATTTTATCTATAAGCACGAATTGGTTTATCTTTACTATTATGCAAATCTAATGGATGAAAATAGAGCAATTTTGGAAAGTGTGAAATTTAAGGATTTTCATGATGAACAATTGATAGAAGATAGTTATAAGAATTTAGAGCATTTTGTTCAATATAATAATTTATATATTTTAAAAGGTAAATTGAATAGTAAAAATGTTGGATATTTTGAATACGGTTTTCTTCATAATATAAAAGAATCAACAGATAAAGTTATTGGTGATATACATAGTAATAAAGTTAACATACAGGATGAAAATTATATACTAGATATGTCAAATAAATATGATATCTTATTTAATGAGTATCTTAAATTTATTAAGGAATCAAACTTTATAAATTTGAAATATTCAAGGCTTGAAAGCGCATCAAGAATATACGAAGTTATGGATAATACTTCATCTAAGTTTATTAAT